>DUSX01000033.1 GCA_012842395.1 Bacillota bacterium | reverse complement strand
CTCACCTGGGCAAACTGCTTGACCGTGTCCCGGATCTGCTGGTCCAGGATGCGCCGGTCGGTCACCACGATAATGGAATCGAAAACAGGCCTGCCGTCCCTCGCGAGACCGATCAGCTGGTGGGCCAGCCAGGCGATGGAGTTGGACTTGCCGCTGCCGGCGGAATGCTGGATGAGATACCGCCGGCCCACGCCGTGTGCAGCCGCGTGCGCCAAAAGTTTGCGCACCACGTCGAGTTGGTGATAGCGGGGGAAGATCTGCCGTCGCCGTTTCTTGCCGGTCTTGAGGTCTTTCTCCTCAACGAGTTGAGCGTAGTTTCCGAGGATGTCGGTCAGGCTCTCGCGGGTGAGTATCTCCCGCCACAGGTAATCGGTCTTGAGCCCCTGCGGGTTGGGAGGATTGCCCGCGCCGTCGTTCCATCCCTTGTTGAAAGGCAGAAACCACGACGCCTTGCCCTGAAGGTGGGTGCAGAACCACACCTCGTTGTCGTCAACCGCGAAGTGCGCCACGCAGCGGCCCAGCTCGAAGAGCTTTTCGCGCGGGTTGCGGTCGCGCCTGTACTGCTCGATGGCGTCATGCACCGTCTGTTTGGTGAGGTGGTTTTTGAGCTCGAAGGTGAAGACCGGCAGGCCGTTAATGAAGAGCACCAGGTCCAGCGATCGCTGCGTCTCGTCGCGGCTGTAGCGGAGCTGGCGCGTGACGGTGAAGCGGTTCTGCTCATAGAGCGCCCGCGCTTGCTCGTTTCCGGAGGAAGGCGTGCCGTAGAAGAGCTCAATGCGGTAAGGCCCGTGCTGGATGCCGCCTCTCAGCACATCCACTACTCCGCGCTTGCTCACCTCGCCCTGAAGACGCGCCAGAAACTTGCGCCGCGTGGGGCTGTCGTTATCCAGATCGAGCGCTTCGGCAACCTCCGGTTGCGTCGAACGCAGAAAGGCCGTAAGCTGAACCAGATCGACGCAGTACTCCCGGTCGTAATCGGCCGGATCGCCGGGGAGCCAACCCACACCGCCGTAGGGTGCCGGCGTCTCGGCAACGAACGCCGGAGTGCCGGCAGGTCGGGGGACGCAGTCGCTGCCAGTCAGCGCCCGGCAGATCAGAGTTTCGAGCCCGGCTTCGCTGGTGTCGGTTGGTTTCATGGTTCAACTTCCTCCTCAGAGAAAGTTTCTGCGGCGGCCTCATTATCTGCCGCCTCACCTTCCGCTGTCTCCTCTGTGTCCTCCAACTCATCTTCCTCCTCAGCCGGCTCCTCCGGCAACCGTGCCGCGACCTCGCGCACATCCACCTTGCCGGTGACCACATCGGCGATGAGGCGGGTGCGGCATTCGCGCAGAAGTTCGATTTCGCGGCGAGAAGCGGCAATGGCGGCGTCGATCTTGGCAGTCTGGGCGTCGAGGTACTCCACGATGGCGGATTGTTCGGGGAGGGGAGGAAGGGCGACGAGGGCAGCTCCGAGCTCTTCGGCATTTAGATGCGGTTGCGCCGATCTCATGCTAGCGACGGTCAATTGATCATCGCGCACATATGGCGTTAGCAAGACTGCCGCGAGAAAGCGTGGCGAAACCTTGAGAGCAGTCACCACCATGTCGTATCCGGCTACGGCACCATCGTAGGCTTCGGGCACTATTGCGGAATCTGCCGTGAAGGCGCCGCTTCTCACAACAATAATCTCCCCAGCGTGCAGAAAAGCACCTCTGTTCGACGGAACATCTGATGGATCAACATGGAGTAAGTCCTTCTCACAGATTGTCCCCCTGTTTATGTTCGTTGCTCTGAGCATCGGGATACCACCGTCCATTTCTTTCGGCGGCTGCCCAAGGCCGTAGCGAATTCGAGCGATGGTCTTGATCCGCCGCACATCCCAATGCTCCGGTACCTGGCCGAGCCACGGCACGCCGGAGTCTTTGTAGGCAGGGTAGGGCTTACCCGTACGGACGTCGATCTGGCCGGTGACGGCCTGGTGGATGAGGGTCTGCTTGTACTCCTCCAGCAGTTTGACCAGTTTCTGCTTGGCTCGAATGTACCGCCGAATCCGCCGGTCCATGTAATCGAGAAAGCGGACGATGGCGGTTTGTTCGGCGAGGGGTGGGAGTGGTATTAGGAAGTTGGCTATGAACTCTACTGGCACACGTTGTTGTCCCGCCGCCCCCGTCATCTCGTCGGCACCAAGCCGGCGAAACTCCGAAAGGGTAGTAACGCGATAAAGGTAAGGTGCGGTCACCGCTGCTGAGGGTCTGATCACGTGAAACTCCGTCGAACCAAACCCGACGCTCGTCGGTAGATTCTGGAGACAAGCGCCTT
Source organism: Bacillota bacterium (assembly GCA_012842395.1). Classification (NCBI taxonomy): domain Bacteria; kingdom Bacillati; phylum Bacillota; species Bacillota bacterium. The sequence continues at coordinate 14,071 of DUSX01000033.1, read as the reverse complement.
TCCCGTTCTCAAAGCACGGTGTGATTTTCGCGACGATAACGTCGCCGCGCCGAAAGTAGGTAAACCCGTTCCATAACGCGGAGATGGGCTGTACCTCCGATGCATCGAATCGTCCGTCCGATCCCACGCGTTCCATTGGTAGGAACACGGCGGGATCATTTCGCATTGCTAACGGAACTTCTGACTTGCTAGGGTTGAGCCGCGCGATTCGTTTTAGCCGCCGCGCCTCCCAATGCTCCGGCACCTGGCCGAGCCACGGCACGCCGGAGTCTTTGTAGGCGGGGTAGGGTTTGAGGTGTTGAATCATACTTGCTCTCCGTTCCCTCTCTGGATACGTTGTCGGCTCTGTGCTCGAAACTTTTCGGGTTGCCCGTCGATTAGTTCTAGTTCATAGCGTCGGCGATCTAGTACTTCTAAGAACCCGATAATATGTCGCTCGTCTACGCGTAGCATTCCACCTTCATCGAACACTTGGACCCCGGTGCGCAAACAAGCCTCTTTCAGGTTTTCTATGCTGATGTTTTGCGTTTCCTGTGTCGCTAAGATTGACGCTAAGTAACGAGCTGCCCGTACATGGCTGGCGGCGTAGGTTTGAATAGTACTAAAATCTATGAAACTGGGATTTTTTGCAGTGAGGCGAGGTTTCTTGGTACCGCGTCCATCACCGCCTGCTGCAGCTGGCATGCGAACTCAAAAGCTGCTGGCCTCAATATATGTATATGTACGCTGTCGATGAGCAGGTCGAAATCTGCATCCAGCTTGAATACCTTGTCTTCGATAATCTTCAAGACATCCGTGACCAGGCGGATCAGTGGTTTTCTGAGAACACCCTTGAACTGAGTTGCCCGGCGCAAAGCCGTCAATCGCCTACCTCGCGTATCGGTAAACCTTGCGAAGTAACAAAATACTAACGATGGATCGCTAAGGGCGTTAGTGTCTAGTGGAAGGTTATTTGCCTCGTGTAACTCACGCATAGAGGCTGCCAGGTTATCCATAAGCGGGAGAACAAGATACTCTTGGCTTGCATACTTTTCGCCTGGTTCATAACGCGCAGGTTCCATTGTGGACAATACCTGCCACGTTGCTTCTGCCATCTCTCGAAGAGCGTCCTGCACACTCACATCCACAGGAATACAGTGGAATGCTCGTTCTGCATTCATGTCGCGGCCTACACCAAACTCGACTGTTCGAAGGTCGCTTAAGTCAAAATCCAAAGTCATCTCTGCTCCTCCAAATGTACCGTGTCACTGATTCGGTAAGCAATTATCCTTTCTCCTTCCGAAACATGAACGCGCCGGGTAATCAGCACCCAACTCTGGCTCCCGCTGAGATTGCTACGGCCTACAGGTGGATACACCGTGAACACCCGAAACCCAAGGCTGGCAAACAGAATATTCATGTAATGCAGGTTTAAATGCCAAAAAAGAAAGACAATAACTCAGAGTGCTGTCATAGCAGCAGCAAAATCTCTCCACGAACTAAAATTAGCTGTATAAAACGGAAGTAGCATTGCAAAGAGCTACACGAGCAGATGGTCACGGTGGTCTTCAGCCCGTCCGGTAACCAACTCCCTTTTCTCTCCAAGCTTCTTCGCGGTTTGTATCCGCAACCAAAGAAAGGCGTTGGGTATAATTACCATCATCATACATAAGCCAGTGAACAAATCATCAGGAATCAATGAGTTACCCTGTATTGCCCAAAGAATAAACAGAGGTGCTATACTGCTCAGCACCAATATAAAACGCGCAAATTTCAACCCCTCGTTCATGGTGTGCTCCTCCCAAAATCTCCTCCAACAACCCTTCCGCTTCCTTCTGCACTGCCAGAAGATCCGCGCGGATTCCTTCCAGCGACCGCAGGGCCTTTGGCTTGTAGAAGTACCGGTTGAAGTTGATATCTCGCAGCCGATCTTGACGCTGGCCGGGTCGTACCAGGCGCCTGCCTGCCGGGTCCGCGGCACAGGCATGCTGGAGTGTGTGTCGGCTGGATAGGGTTTGAGGTTGGTGATCATGACTGCCCCTCGATGATCGACCAGATGCGATGGTAGCTCTTACCGCGCTCCCCTAGTGCCGCTTGCCATGTGTCGATATTTGAGGCGCGAAGCCTCGCCCGTATTTCGTTGAGGGGTTCGGAGCCCCTAATGCCAAGCGCTCGCGCGAGCGGGGCCGCGGCCATGCGCGGAACGCCCAGTAACCGTAGGGCCAGCGCTTCATCGGAGTTCACTCCGTAGTACACACGTGCCGGCAGGTTTCTCAGAGCTTTCCGCTCTTCCTCCGTCATGGTCTCAAGCGAATCACCCAGCGTAAGCGACTGCAACGCGGCAAGACCCCATGATGCAGTCTGCGTCAGGCGGCCGAATATGCTTTGGCAGCACCGAGTCATGGCATCAATCGGGTCGGTGCCAGCGCCTTTTTCACCGCCCTCCCTCGTGAAATATCCGGTCGCCATCTCGGTAAGCGGGCGACCCTGCACCCAATCGCAGATGATGCGCGCGAGGGTGTCGCCATCGGGCCTGGGTCCACCTGTCACCTCCTTGAGTTGTTCGCGGAGCTCCGGAACCTCGAGAAGGATACCCATCATTCGCCGCAGATCATCGCGGCGCGTGGTGAACAGGTCAGGGGTCCAGACCTCGCTCGTCACGCGCGCCTGGTTCAGGCGGACAAGGGTGTAGGCGACCGACTCCCACGAGAAGCCCGTCGCGTCGACGAGGTTCAACTGCTTACCCTTGATGCGTTCGGCGTAGTTGTAGACGCCCTGAACCAGCTTGTCCGCCCAGCCCTTGTGACTCTTGCGTAGCGCCTGGAAACCCAGGGTTCCGCGCAGCACCTGCTCCACCTCTGCAGCGAAGCGTTCATGGTTTCCAATCTGACGGTACGTGTGCGCTAAGTACTGCAGGAACGATGACCAGCCAGGCTGCCAAGCTAACGTCTGGAGTTGCAGAAGGCTCCCGCTCTCGGCGACCTGCTGCACCATCTCAATGAGTGTCGAATTGAGCGCTCCAACAGAACGACCGATAAACTCTTTGAGCTGCTCTGTCTTTGCGTCGTTATTTCCGGCGAGCACGATGATCCCGATATCTTCCTGGTCCACACGCCCAGCTCGTCCCGCGATATTCCAGAAATCCTCGGGCGGCATTTCCTGCCTATGCGGCGGATACGGATACGGATACTGATGACTTGCGAACACTACGCCTGATACAGGGAAGTTCACCCCCTGGGCAATGGTTGTCGTAGCGACGAGCACTCTCAGCTTGCCTTGCTCGGTGAGCCACTCGACGAGTGTACGGGTATCCTCGGAGAGTCCGGCGTGGTGGACGCCGATGCCAAACTCGAGCAAGGAGATGAGCGGGAAGTCCTGGCCCATCTCGTCAGCAAGGAACTGCCGGATGTGGGCAAGGTCCGGGTCAGCATCCGTTACCCGGTTCTCAGCGACCTTGAACGCATTGGCCACACCCCAACTGTTCCGAGGCGTGTCGACGAGCACGATCACCGTCCCACGACGCTGCAAAACCTGCGCGGTCGCGGCAGCAAGCTTCCCTGGCGAGCCAGACACATCGGACCAAGACAAACCAAGGGGCCTTTCGTCCCCAAGCTCCAGCGTCTCAGGTATGCTCAATGTGTTTCGGGTCGTGTGCTGTGTTTCGAGCCGAATCCCGAAGCCACCTTGCTTCTCACTTCGCACAGGACGAGCAATGGCGACGACGCGGTCGTTCGGACTCCACTCGATGCCTAACTCGATGCTCTTGTTGCTGTCGGGCGACAGCCAGCGGGCAATGTCCTGAGCGTTGGGGATGAACGGCGTGAGAAGTAGAAATTGCGCGTATCGGCATTCCCTGTTGATAGTGGCCAGTAAAAGTTCCAGCTTGAGGCCTCGGGCTTGTGACGCAAGTCCATGAGCCTCGTCCACTACAACCAGCGTCAGAGGCCGCCCAATCTTTTCCTCCCATCCTCCACGCACCAATAGATCGAGCTTCTCAGGCGTTGTAACGAGAATGCGGAACTGTCGTCCCTTGTCCCTGTCGGTAAGCATGTCCGCTTCAATTCCGTCAACCTCTAGGGCGGGGCTGACTTTTTCAACAATCACGCCCATCGGTGAAAAATCACGACGGAGGCGAATCGTAAGCTGATTCACCAGCGCTCTCGTTGGCGCAAGGTAGGCCACCCAGCCCCGCTCGTAGTCGAACTGGTTAAGTGCCTGCAGGATCCGGAACTCTGCAATAAACGTCTTGCCACTTGATGTGGGCAGGCTGACGACAACAGAGCGATGCCCGGAGCCCAAAAGGCCCTCTTCGCGAAGCGTGCGCCGCTGAGGTGGTAGCATTTCAAAAATCGGCTGTTTGCGGTCGCGTGAGACGACTGATTGTACAAACTTTGTCACTCGGCTGTTCACAGCACGCGTGACGGTCCAAATACTGTTGTCAACCATAGCCCGGGCAGTGCGAGCCAGCAGGCGGGCAAACGTCTCGCGCTCCATCAACTGGCCGTTCGCCGCCGTTGTGATGGCGCGATCGAACTGAGCCTCAAGCTGCTGGCGAACGTCGTAATGCCCTTCGACCGAGCCCTGGCAGAGATAGGTGCCCAAGATTTCCGCTGCCTTTGCAAGGTGGTACTGCGACATCAGCTCCCAGGCAGGACGTGCGTCCTTTCGGCGCTCAGCCTCCTCAAGGAACTCAGACTCTCGTTCGCGCTGCTTTGCTCGAAGCTTCGCAACGCCTGACTGCACGCCGTCGAGATCCTCCCAACCTTGTTTGCGCAGAAGCCTGATCCAGATATCAAAGACCGTTGCGCTGACTTCATCACCCCAGTTGGCCGAATCGTGGTAAAGGGATTGCGGATTAAATGTTGATAGCAACCTCCGAACATCAGGGTTCCGATCGCCCAGCACCCCCAGACAACCGATGCGGACCAATTCAGACGCCTTCTGTAGCGGCTTGTCTGGAAGCGGCAGCGCCCTCGCCACCTGGAACGCCTCAGCCCCGGCCGCACGCAGCGCGGCCGTGTCATCCGATTCCAACAGGTCAAAAACACGCAATTCCAGAGCATCCGAGATGAAGCGAAGCTTCCCGTCGGAGAGGCCCGTGTGGGCCTTGACACCGAGCGCCAGTGCGAGCCGGCGGCGGGCCGTTTCTTCGTGAGCCTCGCGCATTTTGTCAGCGCCAATCGAGTCAAGTATCCACGAACCGCCGTTCATGGCTCCTCCTCCTGCAATAGTTTTGACCAATCAGAGATGGAGACCGGCAGGTACCATGCAAAAAGTTTGGTTTTGGTCGGCTCAAGGAGTTTCTGCGAGAGCCACTTCCCGCGGCGTTGGAGGTCGTCCTCGTTGGGCGTCGTATCACGAAGGAGTACCCCGACGATCAGCAACTCCTTGCCCTCGGATGCGAGGAAACGCCCGACCGCCTGCTCATATAAAGTCCGAAAGGGCTCGCTCGTGCAACGGGCGTGGAGCCACTGAAGTAGCGTCCGCCGGATATCCAGGAGAGTCGCACAGTTTTCGAGCTGCCACGCCATCCCGCTGCCGCCGTTCATTACATTTGGTGGCGTATTTCGATCCGACGATGTTTTTACCTCACCGAATACGAGCAACACCACATCGTTGTATTTACAGAATCCCACGAGATCGGCTCCCGGCAGGCTAGCTCGAGGCGTACGCCGGTCTCGAACTGTGTTCCATGGCCAATGAATATCAAGTCCAGAGTCAGTCTTGAGGATGCATTCGGCTAAGGCTTCACCGATCTCCCAACCTTCTAACTCAGGAACTGCACGTAGTAAGCGCTCGACAAACTCAGTCGCCATGCCCGTGGTGGCCAGAGCCCGTAAGTCAGCCTCGAATCCCAAGTCCGAGTCGGACACCCGAGGCCTCACAACCTCGTGCAGGTATTTTGCGAAGCGCTCGGCATCGTCGATACGGCATCCACACCAGGAGACGTTGCCGTCACTCCCGGAGTAACAGGTGATTGAGCTGAGAGCACCACCCATCACTTGCCCGACCTCCAAATGACCTTCTCAAGTCCCTTGGTTCCGAGGCTCCCACCGATGATTTCCTCCAACAACCCCTCCGCCTCTTTCTCCACCGCCAGCAGATCCCGCCGGATCTGCTCCAGCGGCCGCAGGGCCTTTGGCTTGTAGAAGTAGCGGTTGAAGCTGACCCCGTAGCCGACCTTGACGCTTGCCGGGTCGTACCAGGCGTCGGGCGCATAGGGCAGCACTTCGCGGCGCAGGAAGGTCCCGATGGCCGTGCGCTGGTCTTCCGGGCTCGGCAGGTAGCCAGGTTCCTGGCAGGCCTGGCACTCGAGGAACGGGATCTGCTCGCTGTCGCGAAGCTCCATGTCAGGCTCGTATTCCACCACACGCGGCTTGCCACCGATGACAACATCAAAAAGCCCGCGTAAAGGATCAGGCGCCGTGCCAGGCTTGTGAATTTTCTTGATGACCGGAGGTGCATCGTCGGCACGCTCGGCCGTTTCCCGAAGCGCTTTGATCTCCTTGGGAGTGTAGGCGCGCTCGGGGTCGATACCTTTCAAGCGCAGGGGGCGCTCCACCGTCACCTTCCAGTAGCCGAAGGCGGCGTTGGGGAAGACCTTGGACTCTTCGGTCTCCTCGAATTTGAGGAAGGTATCAACAATGCGACGGATGTCCTCTTCGGACAGCTCGCAGTTCTTCTTGCCCAGGTTCTTGCGCAGGGGCTTGTACCACTGCGTGGCGTCGATGAGCTGCACGCGGCCTTTGCGGTGCTCGGGCTTCCTGTTCGTTAGCACCCAGACGTACGTGGCGATGTCGGTGTTGTAGAACATGTTGAGAGGCAAGGCGACGATGGCCTCGAGCCAGTCATTCTCGATGATCCAGCGACGAATGTTGCTCTCGCCCTGGCCGGCGTCCCCCGTAAACAGCGACGAGCCGTTGTGCACCTCGGCGATGCGACTGCCGAGCCGGGTGTCGTGCTTCATTTTGGAGAGCATGTTTACCAGGAACAGCATTTGTCCGTCGTTCGAGCGGGTGATGAGCGACAGCTCCTCGCCACGGTGCTGCACGACAAAGCGAGGATCCTTGATGTCAGTCTTGCCGCCCATGCGCTCGAGGTCGTTCTTCCAGCTCTTCCCATAGGGCGGGTTAGAGAGCATGAAGTCGAACTCGCGGTCGGGGAAAGCGTCGTTGGAGAGCGTCGAGTGCTCGGGACCGCCGACGATGTTGTCGGCGGCGTCGCCCTCGCCCTTGAGCAGCAGGTCAGCTTTGCAGATGGCGTAGGTTTCGGCGTTGATCTCTTGGCCGAAAAGATGCACCGAGATCTGTTTGCCGCGTTCTCTCGCCAGCTGCAACAGGGTTTCCTCGGCCACCGTGAGCATTCCGCCGGTGCCGCAGGCACCGTCGTAGAGCAGGTAGGTGCCGGATTCGATCTGGTCGGCGATCGGCTCAAAGATCAGGCGGGCCATCAGCCTCACGGCGTCGCGCGGGGTCCAGTGCTCGCCGGCTTCTTCGTTGTTTTCCTCGTTGAAGCGGCGCACCAGCTCCTCGAAGATGGTGCCCATGGCATGATTGTCGAGGCCGGGCAGCCGGACGGTGCCGTCGCTGTTGAACACAGGGTAAGGACTTAGGTTGATGGACGGGTCGAGGAACTTCTCGATGAGCGTGCCCAGGGCGTCGGCTTTGGCCAGGCGGGGGATTTGGTTGCGGAACTCGAAGTTATCGATGATCTCCTGCACGTTGGGTGAGAAGCCATCGAGGTAGGCGCGAAAATCCGCCTCCAGTTGCTGGCGGCTGGCACACGCCTTGAGGTCGCGCAGGGTGAACTTCGAGGTGTTGTAAAACGCCTGTCCGGCCGCCTTACGCAGGGCGGCATCCTGATTCGCGATGCCCGCCTTGTCTAGTGAGACCTTCATATCGAGCACCGCCTGCTTGGTGGGCTCCAGCACCGCATCCAGTCGGCGGATAACGGTCATCGGGAGAATGACATCGCGGTACTTGCCGCGCACATAAAGATCGCGCAGTACGTCGTCGGCGATACCCCAGATGAAATTCGTGATCCAGGTGAGTTGGCCATTTTCCATGTCAAACCTTCCTCCAAAAAGGTCGCATACGTCGCATACTTTCTAGTGACGGCGAGCCGTACTTCCAACGCTTGTCCTCGCGCAGAAGCTCCCCGCAACAGTCGCCCATGTTGAAGGGCCGGTTTGCCAGGATAAAGTCGGCCTTGAGGTCGGGGAAGTGGTCGTTGTGGAAGGTGTCGCCCTGCGCGATCTGGCCTTCAATGCCGCGGATGGCCAGGTTCATTTTTGCCAGGCGCCACGTCGTGTAGTTCAGCTCCTGGCCGTAGATGCTGATGTCCCCGCGGGCTCCGCCACCGTTGCCGTTACCAGTGGCGTGGGCTTCGATGAACTCAACCGACTGGACGAACATGCCGGAGGATCCGCAACAGGGGTCGTAGACGCGCCCCTTGTAGGGTTCGAGCATCTCGACCAAGAGGCGGACGACGCAGCGGGGCGTGTAGAACTCGCCGCCCTTCTTGCCCTCGGCACTGGCAAACTGGGCGAGGAAGCATTCGTAGACCCGACCGAGGACATCCTTGGAACGGCTCTCCGCGTCGCCCACCTGGATGTTGCTCACGAGGTCGATGAGCTGGCCGAGCCGCCGCTTGTCGAGCGCCGGGCGGGCATACTCCTTGGGCAGCACGCCCTTGAGCACGGGTTTGTTGCGTTCGATGGCGCGCATCGCGTCGTCCACCAGTTGTCCGATCGTGGGTTGCTTCGCCCGCGCTTTGAGGTACACCCAGCGCGCCTCGGGTGGCACCCAGAAGATGTTGACCGCCCGGTACTCGTCCGGGTCCTCGGGGTCGGCGCTCTCAGCACGCTCGGCCTCGAGGCGGGCGCGCTGCTCTTCGAAGGCGTCGGAGATGTACTTAAGGAAGATGAGGCCGAGCACGACGTGCTTGTACTCCGCCGCGTCCATGCTGCCGCGCAGGGCGTTGGCCATGCGCGAAAGCTCCGCCTCGTAGCCGACCGTAGCGGTACCGTTTGGGTGGCTCGAGTTCTTCTTTGCTCTTGGCATAGGCCCCCTCGCTCTGGATTGCTGGTTGTACTGGGAAAGAGCGGTCGGATCAAACACGAACCAGTCTTCTTCCTGGGGCATTATTCGCTGAAGTGTTGCTAATTCCTGCCGGACCTGGAAGTCGCGGGTGACCCGCAGTGGGGGACCGCGGTTGCGCTGCTCCTGGTGGGGCGCCGGGCGCGGAGCCGAGGTAGGTGTTGGACCAAGCTAGTCAACCGCCTAGTACTACTTTCTACTTTGTTACATATGCAACTCCTGGCAGTCCCGCTGCCCAAACTGCTATCCGGACCCTTCAAACGTGGGGCGGCCGGGCGCAAGGCCACGCAAAATGGCGTTTGGCTGCCCATGTGCAAAGTAGTGTTAGGTCCGCCCCCAATCCCGCGGTGCTCCCGGTTGCGTCCGCAACTTTGGAGCGTCGGCGACGTCAGCGAGCTGCGCGACTACCCCAAAATCGCCTGCCTCCATCGCCTTCAGGTCCATTTCCGATTGCTCCGCCGTGAGCAGGCTGCTCTTGAGGTGTTCGGGCAGGGCTTTGGCGAGCTCGTATTCAGTCACGCTCGTCAGTTTGTGCACATCGCGCAGGGCGTACTCCACAATGACGCGGCTTCTGGTCTTGCACAGCAAAATGCCAAGGGTGGCGTTGTCCTGTGGATGACTCAGCAGGTCGTCCGCCGCGGAGAGGTAGAAGTCCAGCTTGCCTACGTATTCGGGTTTGAATTCGGTCGTCTTCAGCTCGACCAGCACAAAGCAGCGGAGCTTCACGCGTGGTAGAACAAGAGGTCGACGTAGAAGTCTTCGCCGCCGATCTTCAGATGATAATTGCCGCCGACGAAGGCGAAGCCTGCACCCAATTCGAGCATGAAATTCTTCAGGTGCTCCAGCAATCCTTTGTGTAGGTCGCGTTCGACGGCGTCGTCTGTGGTTAGGAAGCCGAGGTTGTAGGGGTCTTTAAGGATGTACTGTGCCAATTCGGATTGGGGCGCGGCCAGGGTCATGTCGGGGAACTCTTGGCGCAGGTCCTCGGCGAATCGGTCGATGACTCTTGTGCCCCAGCCTTCCTTTGCCTGATGCTGCAGGATTGCTTGCCCGATCTGCCAATGGAGGGGCACGAGTTCGCGCTTGACCATCAGCGCGACGCGGACCCTCGCGGTGCGTATGCGCTGCTTCAAGTCTTCGAACAGTTCCTGATAGGCCTCGGAAAGCATTCCACCCGCCATACCTCAGCTCTTCCAGATTTCGAGCGAGCGCTTCATCTAGCCGCGCGGCGTCGGCCCACTGCGGGAGCAAGCATCGCGGCTATATTTGCGCGCGGTAATGCAATAACAGCGCGCGGTTATCCTATACGCGGCGCTCATACCAGGCTCCTTTCTTGGTTCCGTGTCGTGCGAGCTGCCCTTCTTCGGTCAGCCGCGTGAGTAGCCGATAGGCTTGATCTGGCGACAACCGGCACAGCTCTGCCGCCTCCCTGCGAGTGATCCGGCCGTGCTTTGCTACGTATTGCAGCAGCATCTGCTCTTGCTGCAGGGGTTCGAAGCCGTGCTGCCGCACGTAGGCGGCCTTTGCGCCGGGCCGTATCCGTGCGTCCGGCTTCGTGGCGCGGGCGCGCACCCGTGATGCGGCCGTCGTCTTCGACTCCGATCAACAACCAGGCGGCCTGCGAGCTGGGACGGCTGGCTAGGCACGCCACTGCTTCAACCAAGTCGTGGTCTGAGAGGGGAGCCCTCTCTTCACCCTTGAACTCCACGTCCAGGGTCTCGCCACCCGCGATCAGATTGCGCAAGACTTCAGGCGTCATGGCTCCTCCTTCAAAACCCCAGGTGGGCGAGGATGCGGGCGATGGCCTCGCCCAGCGTTCGCGCCTGCGCGGTCCGTTCACGCAGGTGGGCCACGAGCCGCCGCATCTTCTCCTCGAACGGCTCGCCATCGTCCTCCCGTACCTCCCCGCTGACATAGCGGCCTGGGGTGAGCACGCAGCCGTGCCTGCGAATCTCCTCGATAGTTGCCCACTTGCAGAAGCCGGGCACGTCCTGGTACTCGTCCGGACCCTCAGGGTCGGCACCCCGGGCGTGCTCCGCCTCGATCCGGGCGTGCTTCCTCTCCCGTTGTAGGGTTATTCGGTAGGCCACTTCTGATTCCTGCTCGGGCTGGAGGACGCGGAGGACCTGCAGTGGCGGGGGACTGCGGTTGCACCGCCGCTGGCGGGGCGCGAGGTATGGAGCCAAGGTAGGTGTTGGATCAAGCCAGGCAACAGCCCAGGTTCGCCCGCGATTCTCCTATGCTCCCGGTTGCGTCCGCAACGTTCGAGCGTTGGCGATGCCGCGACGCCGGCGCGCTGCCCGACTACTTCGCCACCGCCCGCAAGTCGGACCGCTGCACCCACTCCACCGTGTCAAACGCAGCGTCTGCGGTGATTATTCGGGTTATGCTGTGGCTTTTCATGACAGCGAGGTGAATGAGATCCCGCGGGCTCAGGTTATTATTAGATGAGCCCGCGAACTGCCTCGCAAGCATCACGTCTGCCTCTGTTACTGGCAACACCCTGTCTTTCATTATCGCAGCAAAGGAATCGAACACCGCAAGCCCCGTGGCTTTCTCGCCGATGGCGAAGTAGCGGTACAGGATTTCCTGGAGCACCTCGGAGTCGGTGACAGCATCGATGTGCCCACTAACGATCCCCCGGATGGTGTCGCGGGCTGCCTCGCGGCAGGGATGGGGACGCCCGGCTGCGTACATCGGCACGTTCGTATCGATAAAGACTGGCGCTGTCATTCCCCGACACGCCCCTTCTCGATCTCGCGCTTCATCTCGAGCCAGTCGGCCACCGGGGCCTCAAGCTCAAAGAGCTTTTCCATGGCTCGCTGCTTCTCCGGGTCGACCGCACGGCCTTCCGTTCCATACTGTCTCTCCAGCGCTTCCCGGACGAGCTGGCCCATTGACACGCCCCGGACATACGCCTGTTCCCTCAGCAACCGATATGTGCCCGGACGCAAGCGGACTTCCAGCCTTTCTGTGTACTCGCTCATGTCGCTGCGCAAGCCAGACGGTGCTATAGGCCGGTATCACGACGGTCTGGCAGCCTTGCTCGCCTCCCTGGAAAACTGTGGACAACCGTGGCATTGACAGGCTTCACCGGCATTACGGTATTACGGTTTCGGTACCATTATTCCACGCCTTATTCCGGCTGTCAAGGGTGAGTACAGGGTCACGAGCGCAGGAAGTCAGGTGCATGCAACCATTTTGGTATGCTGGTTCCACCACCTCTGCTCCGACAGTGGCACGTCATGTTGCGTCTTATAGCTACCCAACCCCCAGATTGAAAGATACGCCTGCACCTGACGGCGCGGGGGCACCCCGGTGAGTACAGCTCGCGAAGAGCTGTCACCTTACCATAGTTTCGGACTTGGTTACCTATGGCGAGTGAGTCGCCTACCACTTGCGGCCTCGCCCCGGCGGCCTCCCGCTGCTCTGCCCCGGTGTCTTAACTGACACTTACATTCTCACGGTCACGAGGTTCCCGGATTCGTAGCGGCGGAGACCCCAGTTGAAGACGGCGCGCGCGGCGACCGCCAGGACCAGGGTCGCGGCGACGAGCGCCGCGAAGAAGCCCGGGTGGAAACGGCGCAGGACGTGCACCGGAACCGAACTGATGAACCCAGCCGGGATCAACGTGAAGAGGACCACCCTCGCGGCACCCTGGAAGATCGTGGTTGGGTAGGACGCAAAGTGGACGAGCGTCATCTGAAGCTGCTCCGAGAGCCCCTGGGAGCTTCCGATGAAGAACGCAAGCGAATTCACGAGCACGAAGAAGCTGACGAAGAAGACGGCGACGATGAGCACCGACAGCACGTAAAGGGCGAGACGGCCCGGGGTGGCGCCGCCGAAAGCCAGGAAGACCAGGATGCCGAAGGCGACGTCGCCCCATGCTGACGTGCTCATGCGGCTTACGAGGGTGTGTAGAAGCACGTCCCTGGGGAGCACCAGGTAGTAATCGAGGTCGCCCCCGAGGATGATGCCCGAAAGGCTCAGCGCGTTTCCGAACAGCCCCGTGGCCACGCCGAAGGACGTGGCCAGCACTGCCCACAGCACCACCACATCCTCGCGCTGCCACGACCCGAGCACCGGGAACTTCGTGAAGTACAACCACCAGAACGCAAGCCAGATGCCGTCGTTCAGGAACATCCCGAAGACCTGCGAGATGAAGCTCGCTCTGTACTCCATGGCAGCCTGGAGGTTGAGTCGAGCATACGCGGCTATGAGCTGCATGTCTGCGGAGAGGCCCGCCTTTGCAGGTTCGGCCGCAGTGCCAGATGCGCCCTTGGTGGCCCGTTCGACGCCAGCGGGGCGATCGCGGTTGTCCCCTTTGTCCACCTTATCCGCCGTTGACATCGAGGCGCCTCCTTCCAAGGCGGAATACGCAGGACAGCACGCAGCCCGTCACGGCGACCCAGGCGACCTGGCGCATCAGGATGGTAAACGGCTGCGAGCTTGCGAAGTCAGCAAACATCCTGGCTGGCGCGTAGACCACCTGGTTCATCGGCAGCGCCGCGGCCACCATGCGCAACGCTGCCGGAAAGAGGTCGAGAGGCAGGAGGGTCCCGCCCAGGATCAGCGCGAGGCAGTTGTAAATGAGCCCGAACGGGGCAGTATCCTCGACCCAGAAGGCCAGAAGGCCGATGGCCGCTGTCGTGATGTAATCCACGGTGAGGCCCAGCAGCACGGACGCGGTCACGAACGGCACGGCCTCCAGCGGCACGCTGATGGGTCCTACCATGAGAAGGGCCGCCGCGCCCCCAACAAGAAGGTTGGCTCCGACCTTGACTACGGACTCCCCGAGGAAGGCCGCATAGTGGAAGATGAGATAGTTCACGGGCTTGTTGAGGGAGTACGCGATCTGTCCGGACCGGACCTCCTCGTCCATCTTGCGCCAGTAGCGGACCCTTCCGGTGATGATGCTCTCCGTTATGACGAGATACCAGATCATCTGCGCCACGGAAAACCCCGCGATGGTCGGGCGGCCGGTCACCGAGTAG
>DUSX01000032.1 GCA_012842395.1 Bacillota bacterium | reverse complement strand
CTGTCTGACCGTGGACTTGGTCTCGATGATGTGGCCAGCCACGTCCAGCACCCGACGCCGGATGTACTCTCTCATCTCGACTGCCCCCCTGCCCCCGGTTTAATACAATGTATATTCGGGGAGCAGCGAGATATGTCAGGCCCTGCCGGGGCGGGGCTTCAAGCTTCGCCTTAAGGGGGGTGCGAAACCCTGGCTGGGCCCTTACGTGAGCCTTGCCTTACTTACTGACATCTACAGGAATTCCCTGGGATCCTCCGCCTTTCCTCCGCGAATCACCTCGAAGTGTAGGTAGCACCCGGACGTGACGCCAGACGATCCGGCCCTACCGATGGATTGTCCCTGGGCCACTTGATCGCCCGGGGCCACCGAGCTCGACTGAAGGTGCCCGTACTTCGTGCGGAGCCCGCCCTGGTGTTCGAGGACGACGTAAAGGCCTAGTTGCCTGTCGTTATCCACCTCCACGACCTTTCCAGAAAGCGCCGCCCTCACTGGAATCCCCTCCGAGGCCGCGATGTCGATCCCGGTATGATAGCGCCAATCGGCGAAGACTGGGTGCCTCCTCCACCCGAACTCAGAGATCACGCGTCCTTGCACGGGCATGAGCACCTTTTCGCGTGCTGTCTGCGTCCCCGCTGACCCGGCCCGGGTTTCAGCGCTACCGCTGCCCGGTACAGCTCCGCCCCCGGTCGCGCCGTGTGACGTCGTCGTGCCGCTAGCTGACGGACGAGGTCCCACCAAACCGGACGTGTCATCCACGTTGGTGGGGACGGCCGCTGTCACTGGCGTTGCCTCCCTGCCGACCGAGCTCGAGCCCGTCTGTCCCCGGCCCTCTTCCGCGTCCGTCTGGTCGCCGGTTTCCCCGCCTGAGCTGGCGTCGTCGCTACCGGCTGGTGACGAGCGCCTCACCTCGGTCGCCGCCGCCCCCGTTGGCGGAGTCTGAGCATCCACGGGCGCAGCTTTGCCTTCCGTGGTCTCCGGTTGAGGAGCCTCGGCCACGGTCGTTCCCGCGTCCCCGGATTTCAGCGGCTCGATGGTGACGTAGCCGCGCTGGAGAGGCGCCGCGGGAGACATGTTGAGCCGTCCAAGCGCGAACCCGAGCCCGAAGGCGAAGCCCCCCGCCGCCACCACCATCGCGATGTTTCGGGGCGGCATCGCCCTCGACAGGCTGCTCCACGCGTTCGCCACACCACGCACGCATGTTCGAGCTCCGTGCTGAACGAGGCGCATAAGGCGCGCCCGGCTTCCTTCCGAAGATAGCTGTCTCTTCCTTCTCCCCATCTTTCCCTCCATACCATCACCCCAGCGATATTCTCCCCACTTGTTTCCTGGTTATGCAGGCCTATGCAGACCCTGAAAGAGGGTGATAGGGAGTTGGGCAGGCATTCGGCCTTGCCTTCCAGGCGCGACGCGCTTACGGCGCGCCTCGTCCGAATTCGGTGCATAGGCTGGCCAAATCCTCGGCGGCCAATCGTGCAAGCACCGTCAACCCTGGCGTCCTCAAAAAGCCCTCGAGGAAAGTGACGAAAACGCGCAGCACCATACCGAGACGAGCTTGGCTTCGGACGGGCTACGTGTGGGAAGAAAGGCAAAGCGCGCGCCAAAGCGCGCGCGAGCCCGAGCCCCCGGCATGGTGAAGCACTCCCGTGCGGAGGACCTCCTCGAGTGCAACCAGTAGCCTGGGAACCGCCAAGAAGGGAATAGCGGGATCTCATTCCTGGGTCAGCGGGATTCTATTCCTGCAAGCGTTGTGACTTCGGTGCCCGTATAGTAGTGCTTGAGGATATCTACGTAGGTCTTGCCGGCTTGGGCCATGGCCTGGGCCCCGTACTGCGACATCCCGACGCCGTGACCGTAGCCGGTGGTGGTGAAGGAGACCTTATCCCCAGTCATCTGGTAGGTCAGCTTGGTGGAGCGCAGCCCGAGGGCCTCACGGAGCGAGAAACCGGAGAAGATCTTGTCGCCGATGCGGATCTCCTTAACCCTTCCTGTGGGCGAGGCGCTCAGTACCTCGATGGGCCGGTCCATCTTCTCCTCGGCGACCACTTGGACGTCCTTGCCCGCGACTTTGTATGTCCTCACCTTCTTCTGCGTCAGCTTGACTCCGAGTTTCTTCTCAAGCTCGTCGACGGTGAACTCGACCCGCTCCTGGAAGCTCGGCTCCTTCGCCTCAAACTGCGTGGACACGGCCCGCAGGTAAGGGACGGCCGTCTGCCACACGTCCTCGGAGTTCTCGGTCGATCCACCCGAAGCGGCGTGGTAGTATGCCTCGATGGGCTTCCCCTGGTAGGTAACGACCTTCCCTGAGGTGGACTCGACCGCGCTCGCTATCTTGCGCACGTACGCGTAGTATTCGAGGTACCCGAGGCGCTTCCGCAGCTCGTCATCGGATACCCACGCCTGGCAATGCTGGCTGTCCGTGCACACGTCCGCGCCCGCGTGAGCCGTGCACCCAGGTCCTCCGAACTGTCTCATTCTCCTCACGGCGAACGTGCGCGCCGCGACCGCCTGCGCTTTCAGCGCCTCTAGCCCGAACGAGGCCGGCATCTCCGCGGCGACCACGCCTCTGACGTACTCGTCCAGGGGCATCTCCACCGTCTGCCCAGTGGAAACCATGAACACCCTGATGTTCGGTCCCGCGGCCCTTTCGCGGGGTGCGATTCCGAAGTCACACCCGCGCACCAGCACAGACGGCACAACGAGAACCACCAGAATGCAAAACCCGACGGAGAACACCACCGCCCTGTCCATCCAGCCTGCCCCCCGCCCAAAGGCAACCGCTTGTCTTACGCGGATTCCAGGCTATCCTTACGCGCCTCGGGGGCAGAATAGAACAACAACGGGCGGGGCGCCATCCCTAAGACCCTAGGACGCGCCGGTCCCTCCGGCGACCAGCGATCTCGGGGCACAAGTGCGTCTCTCTATAATCGCGCCCAGCGCACGCAGCTTGTGTTCAATGGCTTCGTACCCGCGGTCGATGTGCCCAACACCGAAGATCTCGGTCTCGCCTTGCGATGCGAGAGCCGCCACAACGAGAGCCGCCCCGGCCCGAAGGTCGGTGGCTTTCACCGGTGCTCCGGACAGGGCCTCCACACCCTCCACCACGGCAGAGCGACCGTCTATCTTGATCTTCGCTCCCATCCGGATGAGCTCATCAACGTGCATGAACCTGTTCTCAAACACGGTCTCGGTGATAACGCTCGTGCCTCTAGCCACAGAAAGAAGCGCCATGAATTGTGCCTGCAGGTCGGTAGGAAATCCCGGATACGGCATGGTCTTGATGTCAAGGGGTTTGATGTCCCGGGGCGCGCGCACGCGCAGGCTGGAGCCTTGGGTATCGATGACCGCGCCCGCCTCGCGCAACTTCGCTATGGCCGCCGCGAGGTGCTCGGGGACCACGTTGTCGACGATCACGTCCCCTCCGGTGATCGCCGCGGCGGTCATAAAAGTACCTGCTTCGATCCGGTCGGGTATGATCGCGTGGGTCGTTCCGTGCAGCTCGCGCACGCCCTCGATCTTGATCACTCCGGTTCCCGCACCCCTTACCTTCGCGCCCATGGCCGAGAGCAGGTTTGCGAGGTCCACGACCTCCGGCTCCTGCGCGGCGTTTTCAATGATGGTGACGCCGTCGGCCAGGACCGCCGCCATCATGGCGTTCTCGGTCGCACCCACGCTCGGGTAATCCAGATACACGCGGGCCCCTCGCAGCCCACGCGCGGGCGAGACAGCTTCGATGTAGCCGTTCCCAACTGCGAGCTCGGCGCCCATAGCCGCAAACGCCTTGAGGTGAAGGTTTATGGGTCTGGAACCAATGGCGCAACCGCCCGGCATAGGCATGCGCACTGCGCCGAACCGCGCGAGAAGCGGCCCCGCGACTAGAAACGAGGCCCTCATTCTCCTGACGAGGTCATAGGGAGCCTGAGCCGCCGCCGCGTGGGAGGTGCAGAGCCTCACTCGCCCCGAGGCGACGCTCACGGACACGCCGAGGCTCTCCAATAGCTCACACATGGTGTCCACATCATCCAGGGCCGGCACCCCCGAGACCGTGACCTCGTCGCTAGTGAGCAGCGCCGCTGCTATGGCTGGCAACGCCGCGTTCTTGGCGCCGCTCACGACAACCCGCCCCGAGAGCCTCACCCCTCCCCGGATGAGGATACTGTCCAAGCGGTTTCCTCCTCTCTGAAAAGCCCAGTGTCAGCCCGGGCAATCAGCCGCCGCGCGCTTGCGGGACCCCGCAATTGGCCTTTACGCAGCCACGTAGAGAGTGTATCACCGGCATCGGGGGGCTTCAACTGGAAACTTCAACCCGGCGAGCCAGTTCATGGTACCATATCGTGCCCAGTTTCACCCGCTGTAATCCTCTGGACGCTCGAGAGATAGGCCGAACCTCCACAGAAGGACTGCGAGGATGCGCTGCGATGCGCGGCCGTCGCCGTACGGGTTTCGGGCGCACGCCATCCTGGCGTAGGCTGCGGAGTCCTCTAGGAGCTCACTCGCCCTTTCCACGATTCGCTTGCGCTCCGTTCCGGCGAGGACGAGCGTGCCCGCGTCGAGCCCCTCAGGCCGCTCCGTCACGTCGCGCAGGACGATGACGGGCTTGTCCAGCGACGGTGCCTCCTCTTGCAGGCCGCCGGAGTCGGTCAGCACCATGTAGCATCGCTTCATCAGCGCAACCATGGTCTGATAGTCGACGGGGTCTATTAGGTGAACGCGAGGAATGCCTCGGAGGATCCCCATGACATCCGCCCTTACGAGCGGGTTCATGTGCACTGGGAAAACCACCTCTACGTCGGGATAGTCCTCCACGATGTCTTTCAGGGCGCGGCATATCTCCCGCATGGGTTCGCCCAGGTTCTCGCGGCGGTGCGCGGTCACCAACAGCACCTTCCGGTGGTCGAAGTCGATGGCGGCGAGCGCCGGGTCGCGGAACTCATAAGGCTGACCCGCCACATCCAGCAAGGCGTCGATCACAGTGTTGCCGGTCACGTGGATGGCCTCGGCCTCGACCCCCTCCGCCAGAAGGTTCCGCTTGTGGTTCTCCACAGGCGCGAAATGGATATCCGCGAGACACCCGGTAAGTCGCCTGTTCATTTCCTCCGGAAACGGAAAATACTTGTCGCGTGTCCTCAGCCCCGCCTCGACGTGCCCCACTTGCACGTGGTGATAGAAAGCGACCAGGCTCGCGACAAACGTCGTGGACGTGTCCCCGTGGACCAGAACGAGGTCGGGCCTTTCGTTCACCAGAGGCGCCTCAAGCCCGGCGAGCGCCCTCACCGCGATGTCGGTGAGCGACTGCCCCTCGCGCATGATATCGAGATCGTAGTCGGGCACGATGTTGAAGAGGCGCAACACTTGGTCGAGCATCTCCCGGTGCTGCGCCGTCACCACCACGACGCAGTCAATGGCATTGCAGTTCCGTAAGGCGCGCACCACAGGCGCCATCTTTATGGCCTCCGGCCGCGTTCCAAAGACCGCCATGACTTTCTTGCGGGGCATGAAGCACCCCCCTTGGGCCGATTGCTTGCGGACGCGCGGGTTCGTTCTTAGGTGTGTGAGCGTGCCGACGGGCAGGTTCTTCATGCCTGCCCATGGGGAACATGTGTGTGTGTTCCAGCGTTCGCCCGCGAATGTACCCCGCGGGCCCCTCTGGGCCGGCTCAGCCCCGCCATCGCAGCGCCTGCCACGATCGCAAGGACCAGGTACAACGTGGCCGTGGCGTGAACACGCGCCATCAGAACGGCGCACGAAGCCAGCACGCCGCTGACGAGGTAGATCAATATCACCGCGCCCCGATGGGAAAACCCCTTGGCGAGCAGGCGGTGGTGGATGTGATCCTTATCAGCTTGATAGAACGGCGTTCCGTTGTGGACCCTCCGCGCGATGGCGAACGCGGTATCTATGATCGGCACACCCAGCGCGAACATGGGGATGGCGAGAGCGATGGTGGCCGCGCCTTTCAAGGCTCCTTCCACCGAGATCACCGCGATGGCAAACCCGAGGAACATGGCGCCGGCATCCCCCATGAATATCTTCGCGGGGTTGAAGTTGAAGGGGAGAAATCCCACGGCGCAGCCGGCGAGGGCGACGGCGAGACTCGCCGCGAAAGCCTGACCTCGCGATGCGGCAACCGAGAACAGCGCAAACGCGGCTATCGAGGACACGCCGGCTGCCAAACCATCGAGACCATCCAGGAAGTTCACTACGTTCGTGAGAGCCAGGATCCAGAACAGCGTCACGGGAATGCCCCACCAGCCCAGGTATATCATGCCCGGACCGAACGGGTTCGTGACGAACTCGATGCGGACGCCGAGCCACACCGCGGCCACTGCCGCGGCGAGTTGCCCGAGGAACTTCGGCAACGCCGGGAGCTCGCGGACGTCGTCGCGTACCCCGACCGCGAAGACAATGGCCCCGCCCACCAAAAGACCCAGCATATCATGGCCGAGGCCCACCCGGTGGAGGATCACCGTCAAGAACCCGGCGAAGATCGCCGCCCCGCCGAGCACCGGCATGGGCCGCGTGTGGACCGTCCGCGAGTTCGGCATGTACACCAGGCCGGCGCGCAAGGCGCCCGCGCGCACGATCGGCGTCAAGACGAGGGTAATGGCGAAGGCCTCCGCGAAGACGAGGACATAAGGGGACATACCGGTTTCGCACTTCCTCTCCGACAGAACCAGGAGCGACGCCCAAATGGCGTAAGCGCTCCGGACGCCGGGACCGCACCTGAGCAAGACAAACTCAGTAGATTCCCAGCTTAGGACCCAATCAAGCTCATTGTAACCGCGGCTTCAAACCCGCGTCAAGGTACACCCGTACAAAATCAAACGAAACGCCTTACTTTGATCCCGGCCTCCCCAAGGATGCCCGAGGCCAGATCATCTGGGTATTCCCCAGCGTATACGATCTCCGTAACGCCCGCGTTTACGAGCATCTTGGCGCACAGGACGCACGGGTGGTTTGTACAGTATATGGTTGCGCCTCTGATGCTTATGCCGTGCAACGCTGCCTGCACGATCACGTTCTGCTCCGCATGTAAACCACGACAGAGTTCGTGCCTCTCGCCCGACGGAACATCCCGCTGGGCACGAAGGCACCCCACTTCAGCGCAATGCGCAAGCCCTGTGGGCGCGCCGTTGTAACCGGTCGCCAAGATCCGCCTGTCCCTCACGGCGATCGCTCCCACGTGGCGGCGAAGGCAGGTTGATCGGCTTGCCACGATCCGCGCGATCTCCATGAAGTACTCGTCCCAGGAAGGCCGCTCACGCGCCTCGTCGTTGAGTTCCACCCTCCATCCCCTCGCCCTTCCTCGCCCGGCCCTTCTGCAGCTTGGGCGCCAACCGGTCGGTCACGCGGCGACCGCTACAGCTCCCGCCCGCAGCCGCCGCCGATCGGCCGCGCGTGGCCGCCGCGGCCGGCGCGCTAACCCGCAGCCGCCGGCGGCCGCCGCCCGCAGGTGTCGCGTTACTTCGTGCCGAAGAGTCTGTCGCCAGCGTCGCCCAAGCCGGGCACTATATACCCGTGGGAGTTCAGACGTTCGTCTATCGCCGCAGTGAAGATGTCGACGTCGGGATGGTGTTCTTGTACCATCTTGATGCCCTCCGGCGCGGCGATGAGGACCACTAGTTTGATATTGGCGGCGCCCCGCTGCTTGAGGAACCTGATCGCTGCTGTGGCAGACCCGCCAGTCGCGAGCATCGGGTCGACCACTATCAGATCGCGCTCAGACACGTCCGGCGGGAGCTTGCAGTAATAGTCCACGGGCTTCAGTGTCTCCGGGTCACGGTAAATGCCGATGTGCCCGACCTTCGCGGCAGGTATCAGCCTCAACATTCCGTCCACCATGCCGAGGCCAGCTCTCAGGATCGCTATGATGCCGACCTTTTTCCCGGCAATGACCTTGGTTTTGGCCGGACCTATCGGCGTTTCCACCTCGGCGTCCTCGAGAGGGAAATCGCGGGTGACCTCGTAAGCCATGAGCGTCGAGACCTCGCTCACGAGGTCTCGAAAGTCTTTGGCGCCCGTGTTCTTGTCCCTGATGAACGTGAGCTTGTGTTGAATGAGAGGGTGATCGATGAGGTGGACTTTGGACATTCTCACTTCCCCTTTCCCGCTTCTCCCAGCGCGATCTTCTCCACGCGTCGAGCGTGCCGCCCGCCCGCGAAACTTGTTTCCAGGAAGACCCTCACGATGTCCCGTACATACTCGGGCCGGACGACCCTTGCACCGAGGGCCAGAATGTTCGCGTCATTGTGCTCGCGTGCGAGCCTCGCAGTCTCGGTGTCCCCCACGAGCGCGGCGCGCACCCCCGGCACCTTGTTCGCGACGATGGACATACCTATGCCTGTCCCGCATATGAGAATGCCCCTGTCGAACCGGCCGGACGCGACCTCCCTCGCCACCTTGTAACCTATGTCGGGGTAATCCACAGGGTCGGAGGACGGCGCGCCGAAGTCCTCGACCGCGTGCCCGAGGGATCTCACGAACTCCTTGAGGATCTCTTTCATCTCGAAGCCGGCATGGTCGCTGCCTATGGCAACTCTCACTGGTGCAGCACCTCCCTAGCTGGATGGCCAGAGGTTCGCGTTGCTTTTCAATCCCGAGGCCCTACCCCGGGCTGTCGGCCCTGCCCTCCAGGCACGGCTCGCCCGCGCCGTGACTTGTTCGAATTCGCCATGCGCTCTCACCGAACTCTCCACGGCCCGTCGTGCAAGCACCGGCAACCCCAGCATCTCCGGGGAAAGAGATGGAAACCCACGACACCGCACGTGGTCAGCGTAATAACTTCTACTCGTGTCCCGAGGGTTCCTTCGACCCCGTGCGGTTTTCCGCACACATTTCTCCGATCCGCTTCACCGAGCGCGCGACGGCCTTCTCGATGGCATCGGCTGCTGCCCGGTATACGCTCACCGATCCTCCGAACGGATCACGCGTGTCGGTGCCGAGTTCGCCCTCGAGGCCGGCAAACTCGTTGAGCGTGAAAACCTTCCCCTTCAACGAAGGATGCCTCTCGAGCAGGATCTGCTTGTGAGCGGCTGTCATGACGAGGACGAGGTCGGCGCCCTCCACCACGTCCTCGCTTAGCACACGCGCCCGATGGGACGAGATGTCGATGCCTCGCTCCATCATGACCGCCCGGGCGTTCTCAGAAGCCGGTTCGCCCTCGCTGGCGAAAAGGCCGGCTGACTCGACCGTCACGCCGCAAGCCCGCGCACCAAACTCATCCGCGAGGGCCTTGCGCAGCATTGCTTCGGCCATGGCACTCCTGCACGTGTTCCCGCTGCATACCACCACGATTCGCTTGGGCAGTGCCATTACCTGCCACCTCCCAGAGGTGTGTGCGTATCAGTCGGCCCGTCGCCGGCCTTGCACTCACGGGCGGCGCCCCAAGCGGAACATCTCGACGGAATCTGGTCCGCAAGGCCAGCGGCCGAATGCTGACGGCACCCATCGTGCGATCATCAGCAACCCCTCTCGAAAACCGCGAAGATTCCTGCACTCCCGCTGAGCGCCCGACTGGGCTCAAGCGTGGATGATGCGGCCGCCCGAGGCGCGGCGCAGCCTGTTCATGATGGCGAATCCCAGGCCCCTCTGGTCGAATCCCTCTGCGAACACCACGTCAACCCCGTCGGTGTCGAAGAGGCGTAACGTGGCGAAGAGGGCGGCCGCGACGGTCGCGAGGTCCGCCCGCGACCCTACTGCGCGAACTATGTCAGCCCGGCCGGCGTACATCTCCTCGGTCTCACGCGAGCACATCACGCCTACTCTATCGCCCGCAGCGCGGCGCATCTCGATTTCACGGAGGATGCGCCGGGCGACTGCGCCCGCATCGCCCTCCACGAGGATCACGGGGGTCTTTGGCGCGTAATGCGTGTATTTCATCCCGGGGGACCGCACCGGGCCGCTCGTCGGCGGCGCGACGGAATCCGCGGCCGCCACGTCCACGGCGTCAAGCACCTCACGCAGTTCTTCGACGGTGACTCCTCCGGGCCTCAGGACGGTCGGAGGGCTCGAGGTCATGTCCACAACAGTGGACTCCACGCCCACACTAGTGGGCCCACCGTCGAGGATCATCTCAATCCTCCCGGCGAGGTCGGCGATGACGTGGTCAGCTGACGTAGGGCTCGGCCGTCCTGACGCGTTGGCGCTCGGAGCAGCGATGGGAACGCCGGACTCTGCTATGAGAGTGAGAGCAATGGTGTTGTCGGGCATGCGTACTCCCACAGTCGCGAGGCCTGCCGACACCTCGTCGGGAACCTCCGGCCTCTTCGGGAGCACCAGCGTGAGGGGACCGGGCCAAAACCTTTCCATGAGCATCCTCGCAGAGTGCGGCACGCTCAGCACCACGCGGCGGGCATCCTCGGGAGCGGCGACGTGAAGTATGAGGGGATTGTCTTGCGGCCGGCCCTTAGCCTCGAATATCCTTGCGACAGCGCGGGCCGAAAGGCCGTCCGCGCCGAGTCCGTAGACGGTCTCAGTCGGGAACGCCACCAGGCCGCCCGCGCGAATCACCTCCGCGGCCCTCCGGATGGCCGCCATGTCCGGACGACCTGGGTCCAGCCGTATTATCTCTGTCCCCCCGATCATACGGGAACCGCGCGCTTCCACTTCTCAAGAAACGGCAACCACGTGAGCGAGGCACTATGGCCAGCCGTCTCGTCCTCCTTTCGAGATACCATCACATCATCGCTCGTTCCGCGCGTGGGCGCGGCCCGCCACCGCCACGACCACGCGTTCTGTTCCGGCGTAGTCGCGAACCACATCCACAGACGAGTACCCGAGCTCCTCCGCTGCAAAGCCTCTCACGAGGCCAGCCTGGTCATGGCCGACTTCGAGCGCAACGAACCCGCCGTCCGAAAGGTATCTTGGCGCGCCCTCGAGAATCGCGCGCGCGAAGTCGACGCCCTGTTCTCCCCCGGCGAGGGCCACGCGCGGTTCCTTCGCGACCTCCGGCGGAAGGCTCGCCATGGCTCTACGAGAGAGGTAAGGCGGGTTACTCACAATGGCGAACACCCTGCCCTCGAGACCTCGCCCCTCGAGGGGCGAGAGCAGATCGCCTTGCAGGAACTGGATCCTCTTCTCGACCCCGTGACGGCTGGCGTTCTCACGCGCCACGCGGAGCGCCTCGGGAGAGATGTCAACGGCGACGAGCGACACGTCACGAACGAACCATGCGATGCTCACCGCGATCGCCCCACTGCCGGTGCCGATGTCCGCAACGATCGTGGCACCTCCCTCACGTGCCCTGAGCCGTTCGATCACCGTTTCAACGAGCGTCTCCGTCTCGGGCCTAGGGATGAGCACGTTCTCGTCCACGACGAACTCAAGGGACATGAACTCTTTCCTGCCTGTTATGTAGGCCACAGGCAGCCTCGTGAGCCGCCGCTCCAGGGCTGCCTGGTATGCCGCGTATTCGTCAGGCTCGAGCCGCCTCTCTGGATGGGCGTACAGGACCTCGCGCCGCGTCCCGAGCACGTGCGCCAGCAAGACCTCCGCGTCCAGGCGCGGCGTGGGGATCCCGGCATCGGCCAGTCGCGTCGTGGCCACGCGCAGCGCGTCCCGAACCGTAACGATCCCGACAGGCCTAGCCAATCTTCTTCAACCTCTCGCTTTGGTCGACCGTGATGAGCCCGGTGATTATCTCGTCCAAGTCTCCCTCGAGGACCTGGCCGAGTTTGTAGAGAGTGAGGTCGATCCGGTGGTCCGTCACGCGGTTCTGCGGGAAATTGTACGTGCGGATCCGCTCGCTCCGTTCGCCGGTCCCAACCTGCATGCGCCTGGCCTCATCCATCTCAGCCTTCTGTTCTCGCTGAAGCTTGTCGAGAAGCCTGGCGCGAAGCACCCGCAGGGCCTTCTCCTTGTTTTTGAGCTGCGATTTTTCGTCCTGGCACGTGACGACCATTCCCGTGGGAATATGGGTCACCCTCACCGCCGAGTCGGTGGTGTTGACGCTCTGTCCGCCGTGCCCGGTGGACCGGTATACGTCGATGCGAAGGTCTTCGGGACGGATGTCCACCTCGACTTCCTCGGCTTCGGGCAAGACCGCCACGGTGGCCGTGGACGTGTGAATGCGCCCTCCAGCCTCGGTGGTCGGCACACGCTGGACCCTGTGAACGCCGCTCTCATATTTGAGTTTGCTGTACGCGCCGCGCCCCTGAACGGCGAATATGATCTCCTTGAACCCACCAAGGTCAGTCGGGTTCGAGCTCATGATCTCGATCTGCCAGCCCTGCTGCTCGGCGTAGCGGGCGTACATCCTGTAGAGGTCGGCAGCGAATAGAGCCGCCTCTTCACCGCCCGTGCCCGCGCGAATCTCCATTATGACATCCTTTTCGTCGTTGGGATCCTTCGGGAGAAGCAGGATCTTGAGTTCCCTCTCGAGCCGCGACTCCTCTGCTTTGAGCCTATCGAGCTCGGACCGGAGGAACTGTTCGAGCTCCGGGTCCGCACCCGACTTGAGCATCTCCCGTGCGTCGTTGATCTCGGCGCAGGTCTTCTTGTACTCTCTGTATTTCGTGACGATCTCCTCAAGGCTGGCGTGGGCTTTCGCCGACTTCTGGTATCTCTCCTGGTCGGCAACGACCGCCGGATCCGCGAGCGTAGCCTCGAGGTCCTCGTACCTTTGTTCGAGCGCGTCAAGCCTGTCCAACATCGATCTCACCCCCTCAACCCGACCGCGCGCGGGCGCGCCGCCGGACGAGCGGCATCCCCCGCCTCGAGCAATCGCGCGAAGCCGGGGCGTGGAGAGGTGCATGCCCGAATCTCGTCCCGGCAAACCACACCCTGCGTGACCACCCTTGACGCAGAGGCACGTCTAGACGCCGTCCGCTTCAAGCACCTCTTTCAGAGCGGCGATAGCCACCTCAAGCTGGGCGTCATCCGGCTCACGGGTCGTGAGCTTTTGGAGCCACAGCCCGGGCGTGATGGCAAGCTCGACGATGCGCGGTGGGTTGCGCCGCCCTGCGAGCCTCACCACCTCGTAGGATACCCCGGTGACCAGTGGCAGAAGCGCAAGACGCGTAGCGATCCGGAGGAGCAGGGACGTCCTTCCGAGCAGCGAGAACATGAGCACCATGATGACCATGACGATGAGCAGGAAGGCCGTGCCGCACCTCGGGTGTAGCGTGCTGTGGCGCCTGGCGTTCTCGACCACAAGCTCCTCTCCCGCCTCGAAGCTGTGGATGACCTTGTGCTCGGCACCGTGGTACTGGAATACCCGCTGAATATCTTGCAGCCGCGACACAGCGACAATGTAACCGAGGAACACGACCAGGCGGAACACGCCTTCGGCGAGGTTCACGGCGACCGTGGAACGGAGCCACTTTTGCAACAGGACGGCCACGAGGTTCGGCAGCACTATGAACAGAGCCACGAACACGGCGAGCGACACGAGGAGAGTGAGGGTGAGTTCCCATGGCTTCAGTTTCTCCTCCTCGCCCTCGCCCGCAGCCTGGTCAGCCGAGAACATGAGCGCGCGGATTCCTACGATCAGCGTTTCGATGAACGCCACCACCCCGCGCACGAAAGCAAGCCGGAGCGCGGGGTACTTCGCGGTAAGCGTCCCGATGGGCTGCCTTGTCACCGCGACCGTCAAGTCCGGGCATCTCACCGCTATCGCGATGGCCTTCCTGCCCCGCATCATCACGCCCTCGATGACCGCCTGGCCGCCATAAAAGAAGTCCCCGCTCAAATCGAAAGCGCCTCCTTACCAGGCACCACGTGGCACTTGCGACACCTGGCCTGATACGACTCCTTCGCCCCAACGAGTACTATGGGATCATCGAAGCGCGCGGGCATTCCGTTGATGATCCTTTGGCTCCGCGTCGCGGGTGCCCCGCACACCTCGCACACCGCATCCAGCTTGGTCACCTGGTCTGCGATGGCCATTATCTTGGCCATGTGGACGAACGCCTCGCCCCGGAAATCCGTGTCCAGCCCTGCCACGATGACGCGCACGCCGTTTGACGCGAGCGCATCGCACACCCCGACTATTGCCTCGTCAAAAAACTGGGCCTCATCTATGGCGACCACATCCACGGCCTCTCCGTGGGCGGTCGCCCGCAGCACCTCTGCGGCACCCTCCACGAGCACCGCGTCCATCCTGCCTCCGGAATGCGAGCTGACTTCGCGTGCGCTGTACCTGTCATCTATGGCCGGCTTGTAAACCTGCACTTCAAGCCCGGCGATCCTGGCCCGCTTCACGCGGCGTATGAGCTCCTCGGTCTTGCCGCTGAACATGGGACCAACTATGGCCTCGATCCGTCCGGGCGCTTCTCCCTTTCTCAACACGTTTCCCCTCTTCACAAAAACAGAGCCGCCTGGGCTCTGCTTTCGCTTCGAATGAGTTCCGTCTGTTACGACAGGCCGTGCCTCTTCTTGAACCGTTCCACCCGGCCGCCGGTATCGACTATCCTCTGCTTGCCGGTGAACATCGGATGGCACTTTGAGCATATCTCGACCCTAAGGTCCTTGCGGGTCGACCCGACCTCGAACTTCTCGCCACACGCGCAAGTGACGGTGGTTATGAAGTACTCAGGATGAATCCCCTTCTTCAACTCGCTCACCTCCCGGACACGCTGCCGCCGCGTCAACGCTCAACGGCCTGATTATAGCACAAACGACCCTCCTCATCAATGTATCAACCGCTTCTCTTGAGTTTCCCCGTGCGCATCGCGTGAAGCTCGCCCAAGTCAAATACCTTGAGGCCCAGCGGGATCAAGACCACTCCGATGACAAGGAGAAGTATGAGGTCACCACCGATGTCTCGAATCGAGGCATTCTCAAGCAGGGCCGCACGCGCGGCTCGGAGCGTGTATGTGGCGGGCGAAAGCCGGGAAAGCGGCCGGAGCCATGTAGGCAAGACGTCCACTTCGTAGTACACGCCCGACACGAGTAGGATCGCCGCCTCCAGGATGTGCGCCGCCTGCGAGCCTCGCTCCGGGGACAATAACGGCAAGACCGCAGCCATCAGCCCGACGCCGATGAACGAGAGGCTGGACAGTATGAGCACGGCGAGCGCGGCGCCCAGGTTAGCACTGGCAAGGTCCAACTTGAACAGGGCCGCAACCGCGATCATGACCACGACGGTCCTCACGGCTCCGTACGTCGCAGCGTACAGGCACACCCCACCGAGATACGATAGCCTTTTCATTGGCGCCATGAACGAGTATTCGATGGTTCCTTCCCAGCGCTCCCATTGCACCGACTCCGCGACCTCGTGAAAAAGCACGGACAGAAATCCCCAAAGAAGCGCACCGACGACGAGGTAGAGCACCCTGTCGCCGCCCATGGCTGCGCCTGCGCCTCCCCCGGCACCCCCGCCGGTGGCCGCCCCGGCGGGGTTCACGCCGATGAACGCAATCGTAAGAGTGTTCACCACCGTATATATGAGAAACACGATCTCCCAGCCTATGTATCGCTTGATGAGGTTGAAGTTCCGCTCCACTAGAGCGTAGCTCCTCCTCAGCTCTCTTGCGAGTTCAACCACGCTAATCCGCCTCCTCGGGATGCGACTCCTTCAGCGCTTTCCCAGTAAGCGCGAAGAACACGTCCTCCAAAGTCACCGTCTCCCCGTTCGTAGCGAGGCTCTCTTTGAGATGGCCGGGCGTATCCAAGGCCACGAACCTGCCCTGGTCGATGATCGCCACCCTGTCGCACAACCTGTCAGCCTCCTGCATGTCGTGGGTGGTCAGGATGACCGTCGTGTCATGGGAGTCCCTTACCTCAAGGACGTAATCCTGCACCTCGCGTTTGGACACCGGGTCGAGCCCGGTCGTCGGCTCGTCGAGCAGCAGAAGCACAGGGGACGTCAGCAACGCCCTTGCCACGGCGACCTTCTGCTGCATGCCGCGGGATAGGTCCTCGAGCGGCTCGTACGCCTTGCTCTCGCTGAAACCCAGGCGGGTCAAGATATCGATGGCTTTTCGGCGCGCCCAGCGGATGTCGACGTCGTAGAGACGCGCGGCGTAGCTGAGATTCTCCATGGCCGACAGCTTCTTGAAGAAGGCAGCCTCCACGGACACGCGGTTTATCAAGCGTCTCACCGCGAAACGTTCCTTTACCACGTCGTGGCCGAACACCCTGATCTCGCCCTCGTCAGGCAGGAGCAACGTGGAGATGAGCCTGATGAGCGTGGATTTGCCCGAGCCGTTGGGCCCTAGGATGCCAAATATCTCGCCGCGCTTTACGCTGAACGTCACGCCCGATACAGCCTCTACTCTCACGCTCCTTGGAAAGAGCGCGGCGACCGCCCTCTGCACTGCCAGCCTTGGCCGCTCCCTCCCGTTCACGCCCGCGGGCTGACCGGTCCCACAGACCTCACCCGTTCCAGCTTCCCCGGCCCGAATGCCAGGCCCTTTCCTCGCCACGTTGGGTTGCACGACCGCCTCCCCGCCGGTATGCCTCTCCGTTGCCGGGGTTGGCTGGGCCTCGGCCTGGCACGTGCTGGATGGTCTTGTCTTGGCCGTCTTGGGCGCCGTCTCTTTCCTCACATAGAACGCCTTCCGCGCGCCGATGCACTCAAGTGCTGTCTCTCGCTCCTGCATCCTCTCCAAACCTCGCCTTCAAACCCTGGCGCTGCAAAGCCAGAGTGGAGAAATCCATTCGCTAGCAGAAAACCAAAAAGGAGAGCCGGGTCCTCCCACGACTCTCCTGAAGCGAACGCCACGGCCTACGTGGCGCCAAATAGAAAGGGTCGTGGGCACTCGTGCGGCCCACGACCCTGCCATTATCTACCAGCTACAGGACAGGGTCAGGCCGCGCACGAACGGAACCGCCATTAGAACGCGCGCTGACGAGCGCGCGGCGTGCGGCAACACCGGCAAGCCGTACCTTGACGATGCATGGCACTCTGCTGATCATCCGCGCAGCCTCCCTTCTCCTCTCACTGTAAATACTCCCCCTGGCCCACGTAAGCATTCCCACTATTGCCAACTTTGAGTATAGCTTATGTGCCATCCGCCGTCAACAACGACTTTGGGCCTTCCGAGTCAGCGCTTTCCGAGCCGGCTAAGGATCTCCCGGGCCGCCACGACGCCTGAAGCGGACGCCTGCATGAGCCCCCTTGTGATGCCGGCGCCGTCGCCGATAGCGAAGAGGTTCTTCACCTGCGTCTCGAGGGAGCTGGTCACCGACAGGCGGGACGAATAGAACTTGACCTCGACCCCGTACAGCAGGGTGTTGCGCCCATAGACGCCCGGCGCCACAGCGTCGAGCGCCTTGAGCATTTCTATGATGCTTACGAGATGCCTGTATGGAAACACCAAGCTCAGGTCGCCCGGAGTGGCGTCCTCCAGCGTGGGCACGACCGTGCCCTTGGAGAGCCTCTCCTTGGTAGACCGGCGGCCCGTGATCAGGTCGCCCAGCCTCTGGACGATCACCCCTCCGCCGAGGAGGTTTGCGAGACCAGCCACGTATTTGCCGTACGCTATGGGGTCCTTGAACGGCTCGGTGAAGGTCTTGCTCACAAGAAGCGCGAAATTGGTGTTCTCCGTCTTCTTCTCAAAATGAGTGTGACCATTGACCGTGATCAGCCCGTCCGAGCTCTCGGTGACAACCTCGCCGTAAGGACACATGCAGAAGGTGCGCACCTTATCGTCAAAGGAACGCGAGTGATAGATGAGCTTTGACTCGTACGCCACGTTCGTGAGAGGCTCCGCCACCACGGCCGGCAGCTCCACACGCACGCCGATGTCCACAGGATTGATGGCCATTGAGAGCCCAAGCCTGCGCGCCTCCTGGACGAGCCACTCGGCACCGTCCCTCCCAGGGGCCACGATGACGTAGTCCCCTAAGATGGTGCGGCCCTTGGACGTCTCAACCCCGACAACCTTGCCGTCTTGCGCCAAGATCCTAGTTGCGCTCTCGCGAAGCGCTATCTCGGCATATCGGGCGAGGTGCTTCTTCATGCCGTCCAGTATATCCTTGGTCTTGCCCGTGCCCAGGTGCCTGATCTTCGCGGGAATGAACTTCAGCTCCGCCATGAGGGCTTTCCGCTCGAGCTCGTGAAGCGCCTCCTCGTCGCCCCCGTAAACCTTGGTGGGGGCCCCGAACCCGAGGTAGATTCCGTCCACGTATTCGATGAGCTCCTTGAGCTTCTGATCGCTCACGTATACGTCGAGCATTCCCCCGACCTTCGTTGACAGGGTGAGTTTCCCGTCGCTGAACGCGCCGGCACCGCCCCACCCCGACACGATACTGCACGGCCGACACCGACGACACGCGGTCTTGCCCTCGTTGGAGGGACAGACCCTGGCATCCAGGTCTGAGCCCTTCTCGGTGATGATAATCTTGATCCGGCCGCTTGTCGCCTCCACGAGCTCGAGCGCGGAGAAGATGCCCGCCGGGCCCGCGCCCACGATTATGACGTCGTAGCGATCAGGTTTCGTTTCGCCCATCGCGCTTTGAACCTCTCCTTCGTTTGAGCCAGCCTGGCGCTCCTTTCCGGGAGCACCCTCGGCCCCGACCTAACTCGGCACATCGCCACAAGTCCGCGCTGCTTCCCAGCGCGCAAGTCTTGTCCAGGGTTGCCGGTGTGGCCCTCCAACTAACCTTGTCAACTCCGCCCCCGCCGGGGCTCAGGCGAGAGAAAGAGCCGGAACCCACGTCATGCTCGGGACCGTGGACCATGCACGCTCACGACCCAGCATTCGCCGCTTTTGTGGAGAACTCGAGCACCCGGGAGACGGCGACGTTCCCCGCCGCGTCTCGAGACAGAACCCTGAACCTATACTTGGTCGAAGGCTTCAAGCCATCCAACTTGATATGGTGAAGCATAGTCATGTCCTTGTCTCGCACCGTGGTCGACTTCCGCCCCGCATCCTGGTCCTCGGCGTACTCGACCGCGGAATCCGAATCCTCATCGGTCGTCCACGCGATGTCAGCCGTTGTCGCGCCGAGGGCGGCCACGCGAACCCACAACAGGCCCGGGGGACGCGTATCTAGCACGATCCGGGCCGAGACTGGCGCGGACACGTTCCCCGCTCTGTCCTGGAACCGAGCGTACACCCTCTTGACACCGTCGCCCGGCGGAACGTCCCAGTCCTTCGTGAGCTGGTACATGGTCCACGCACTCCACGTGGCACCGTCGTTGCTCATGGACACGTTGAGCACGCCGCTCGTGCGGTCATTCGCCTGTAACCGCAAGCTAACCCGTGTCTCGTTGGTGAAGCGCGCCCCGCTGTTTATCTCAAGCGAGCCCCAAGGCGGCTCTCGGTCCAGCACGATGGAAGCCTCCGCCACGCACGCGCCCTGCGCGGCCATCCCTGCTCCGCCGCCGCTCGTGCCGCCACCAGGCGCAGAAGTGCCGGCAGCGTAATAGACCGCTTTGATGACGGTCTTCCCGTCCTTAACCTCGCCGCGCGGGCACCACTCTATGACCGCGGACCTCCAGTCATGCCACCTGAACGGCTCGTCGCCCACGGCAAGGAAGAACCCCCGCAAAGGAACGGCCGGGTCCACGCCTAGCATGAGTCTCACCTGCGACGTCGTGGCATACGAAGCTCCCCCGTTTATGAGCAGCACACCGCTCAAGAGCGCAGGCGCGCCGTTCATGTCCGCTTCACTGCTGGGACTTCCCGCGGAATCCGCGGCGCCCATGACATCTCCCGCGACCCCGTCCTCGTCACCCTCGGCCAGTGGTAGTGCCGCAGCGGCAGCCCCGCCCGGGCGCCCCCCGAGGGCGAGGGCCGCCTTCTGAAGCGCCTCTCTGACGCTTCCGAAGTGTATGGGCACGCCGAACGAAAGCTTCTCTAGGTAGGCCGAGGCCACCGGGTCCTGCGGGAAGGCCTCCAGCGCGCGGGAGAACATCTCCGCCGCCCCGACCGTGTCGTTTGCCTCGAACTTTGCTATGCCGAGAAGCGTGTACGCAACATCGAGATCCTCCGGCCCCGTTGCGACCTCGAGCGCAGCCTCGAACTCGCAGCAGGCATCCTCCACCTTTCCCAGGTCCAGCAGCGCCTGCCCTGCGCCGACCCTTGCGCGGAACTGTTCGCGAGCGTCGGCGGCGTGCTGCAGGCTCTGACGGAATGCGGCCAAAGCCTCCTCCTCCCGGCCCATGCACCACGTCGCGTAGCCGAGGAGATCAAAGGCCTTTGCCACATCGGGCGCTTCGGGCGCGTCGGGGCTCTCCGCGATCGCGCGCGAGAGCGCGGCAGCGGCCTCCTCAAACATCCCGCGTTCAATGTATCCAATGCCGGCGGCCAGGTCGCCGTCGTTCCCCATGACAGCAACCGACCCTGTCCCAGCCATGGCCAGAGCCGGGGCCTGCGGCGACCCGGTCATAACCAGCGCCAGGAAAACGATGACGCACGCAGCCAGAGCTCGGACGCGCGAGGAGGGGACGTTTCCTGGGGCCCTCATGTCGTTCACCTCACGGGTAGATCCTATTAAGAAGCCTCGGGAAGGGAATTGTCTCGCGCACGTGGTCGAGGCCGCAGATCCAGGCCACGGTCCGCTCCACGCCGAGACCGAATCCCGAGTGCGGCACCGAGCCGTACCGGCGGAGGTCCATATACCATTTGTACGCTTCCGCCGGAAGCTTGTGTTCCTCGATGCGCTGCGCAAGAAGGCCAGCATCGTCTATCCTCTGCCCGCCCCCTATTATCTCGCCGTACCCCTCGGGCGCGAGAAGGTCGGCCGACAAGCACACGTCGGGCCGGCCCGGGTCGGGTTTCATGTAGAAGGCCTTACAGGCCGTGGGGTATCTATGGACGAACACTGGGCGGTCGAACTGCTCCGCTAGGACGGTCTCATCGCCGCCGCCGAAGTCGTTGCCCCACTCGAACTCTACCCCGTGCTTGCGCAAGATGTCGCAAGCCTCGTCATACGTGATCCGCGGGAAAGGCGGCTCCACCTTCTCCAGCTTCGAAGTGTCGCGCTCGAGCGTGGCGAGGTCCCTCGCCCTTCTTTGAAGCACGCGCTGCACCACGTAGCTCACGAGTTCCTCTTGGAGCCTCATGTTGCCATCCAGATCAACCCAGGCCATCTCGGGCTCAACCATCCAGAATTCGGTGAGGTGCCTTCTGGTCTTGGACTTCTCGGCCCGGAAGGTCGGCCCGAAGCAGTACACCTTGCCGAGGGCCATGGCGGCGGCCTCCATGTAGAGCTGGCCGCTCTGTGTGAGATACGCCTTGGTGTCGAAGTAATCAGTCTCGAAGAGCGTGGTCGTGCCCTCGCACGCCGATGGCGTGAGGATCGGCGCGTCTACAAGGACGAACTCGCGCTCGTCGAGGAAATCGCGGATCGCCTTGACCACCTCGTTCCTCACCCGCATGATGGCGACCTGCCTCGGGGTGCGGAGCCACAGGTGCCTGTGATCCATCAGGAAGTCGACACCGTGTTCCTTGAGCGATATGGGATACTCCTCGGCAAGCGACACGACCTCGACGCCAGAGGCGGAGATCTCATACCCGCCCGGTGCCCTCCGGTCAGCCCTCACGGAGCCCCGCACCACGAGCGACGACTCCTGCGTGAGCCTGTCGGCCGCGGCGAAGTCCTCATCGGGCACCTGGCCTTTCACCACGACCACTTGGATGAAACCGGTTCCGTCCCGCACGATTAGAAACAGCACCGACCCGCTGGACCTCTTGTTATAGAGCCAGCCCCGGAGCTGTACCTCTTCGCCCTCGTGCTCACCGATATGCGCTATGTGCACGCTTTCCACTTGGTTTGACCCACCTCCGTTTGGCCTGCCTTCCGCCCCGACCTTGATTTGCGCTCCGCTCAGCCGCTCATATTATACCACCCCTGGAAGGCCCTTGCCACGCGCGGACATCGACAGCCCGGGCGGCACGGCCCGCCCGGGCTGTCCACTAAGTCCACCAAGTATCGAGTGTGTCGCCAGGAGACCGCTGGATCCCCCGCGCCATCCTATCTCGGCCCACCCAAAGCCGGCAAAGCCGTCGCCGGGACCGCGCAAGTCGGCAGTCACTGGGGACATCCAGCATCCTCCGCCAGAAGCTCGCGCCACTCACTCACTCAATGCGCCGCAGCGAGGTACTGACGTAATACGTCTGCTCGTGTTTCACCTCGAGCTTCCGCGTGAACGTGTAGTACCCGGAAAGGATGAGCGTAACCTCGTGGCTTCCAAGAGGCACCCTCTGCAGCAACACGGGGGTCTTTCCCTTTTCTACACCGTCAAAGAACACCCTCGCCCCTGAGGGGTAACTCGATACATGCACCGCGCCGTACTGCTGCACCGGCGGCTGCGGAACCGGCTGAGGCACCGGCGTGGGCTCCGGCGGGATCGGCGGATAGCTCCCGCCCACATAGAAGTATGTATACCCGCTCACCCACGCCTTCTGCGGCACGATCTGTATCTTGGCCTGGATGTTGCCGATCACGATGTTCGCCTGGCCCTGGATGTAGACGCGCCCCGATTGGGCGGATTCCTCGAGGTCGCTGAGCGGCAGCTTCTGGGTGGAAGCGAACACGATCAGGTACTCCGTTCCTGAGGGCGGCTCGACCGTGCCCGACAGGGTGTAGGTCCTGTTTGCTTGAACCCATGTATCCCGCACGAGCCACCTCAGTTGCCCGGAGGCAAGGATGTCCAACACATAGACATAGCTCGCCCGGTTTGCCCTATAGTAAACGCTAATGGGATCCCCAGGGTAATACGTAGACCCTTGGCCCCTGTCGACCCAGATCTCCGCCTTGAAGTCAGGGCTCGGGTTAGGATTGATGAGGAGCTTCACAGGCGGCTCCTCCGCCAACGCCCCCATCTGCGGCAGCACAGAGACCGCCACCAGCACCAAACCCAGGATCACCCATTTCAATCGCCTCATTCGCACTGGTCACACTCCTTTCATTTTCAACGAAAGCGGAACATCGCGTCGTTACATTTCCTCCACATCTGTATCGGTCAGGCTGTAATTGGGCGCCTCGCGCGTTATCACGATATCGTGCGGGTGGCTTTCACGCAAGCCAGCTCCTGTCATCCTGATGAACCTCGTGTTCCTCTGAAGCTCGGCGATATTGCGCGCGCCACAGTAACCCATCCCCGCGCGGAGCCCGCCCACGAGCTGGTATACCGTGTCTGCGAGCGCACCCTTGTACGGGACCCGACCCTCGATGCCTTCCGGCACCAACTTGTGCGTAGTGTCCTGGAAATACCTGTCGCTGGACCCTTCCTTCATAGCCTCCACGGACCCCATCCCACGGTAGACCTTGAAACTCCGTCCTTTGTAGATGACGCGCTCTCCGGGGCTTTCCTCGGTGCCCGCGAAAAGCCGGCCGATCATCACCACGTCCGCGCCTGCAGCAATGGCCTTCGTGATGTCCCCTGAGTACTTGATGCCTCCGTCGGCTATCACTGGGATACCATGATCCCTCGCTACGCGCGCGCACTCGAAGATCGCCGTGACCTGAGGCACCCCGATCCCCGCGACCACCCTCGTAGTGCAGATGGACCCCGGGCCGATGCCAACCTTGATCGCGTCTGCCCCTGCCTCAATGAGCGCCCTGGCACCCTCGGCCGTCCCCACGTTGCCCGCGGCCACATCCACGTTCTTGAAGTTCGCCTTGAGCGCCTTGACCGTTTCCAGAACAAGGCGGGAATGTCCGTGCGCCGTATCCACCACAAGGAGGTCAACGCCCGCATCCACGAGAGCCCCCGCTCGCTCCAGCGCGCCCACGGTCCCCACGGCGGCCCCGACGCGAAGCCGGCCTCTCTCGTCCTTGGCGGCGTTCGGAAACTGCTTGGCCTTCAAGATGTCCTTTATAGTGATGAGGCCTTTGAGCATGAAGTTCTTGTCGACTATGGGAAGCTTCTCTATCTTGTGGCGTTGCAGGATGCTCTTGGCTTCTTCCAGAGTGGTGCCGACCGGCGCGGTTACCAGGTTCTCCTTGGTCATGACGTTCTCGATGGGCTGGTCGTAGTTGGTCTCGAACCGAAGGTCCCTGTTGGTGAGTATCCCCACAAGCTTGCCGTTCTTCGTGATGGGCACCCCGGAAATGTGGTAGCGCTCCATTATCGCGAGAGCATCCCGTATAAGGTTATGGGGCTCCAGGAAGATCGGGTCCACGATGATCCCGTGCTCCGACCGCTTTACCTTGTCCACCTCGCCCGCTTGGCGCTCGATTGACATGTTCTTGTGGATGACGCCGATGCCACCCTCGCGCGCCATCGCTATGGCGAGCCTCGCCTCGGTCACGGTGTCCATGGCGGCGCTCGCAAGCGGGATATTTAGGCGGATCCTCGCGGTCAGCCTCGTCGATACGTCCACCTCCCCCGGCATCACCTCGGAGTAGGCTGGCTCCAGAAGGACGTCATCGAACGTCAGAGCAACATGCCCGAACTTGTCATCGAAATCCATGGCGAAATTCCCCCCGGGCTTATATGTTGCTCCAATTGTAGCAAATCCTTCTCCCCAACTCAAGGACGGCCCTTCTCGGATGCCAGCCAAGATTCGGCTAATCTCCCCTGATGATTGTAACGTTGCCAAAGCCTCCAAGTTCCACAGTACCCGAAAACATTCCCCCAAGCCCATTTTGCCGCATCGCACTAGGAGCGCGGCCGAGTTGAGAAATGGCCTACTAAAAGGCCTGTTACCCGAGTCATTCAGCCGCTTTGCAACACCGTGCTCGCAGCCGAGACCGAGTGATCGCGGTCGGGATCAGGAAACCCGGACCCTGATCCGAGAGACCCCGGCGGGGTTACCGGGGTCTCTCACAGCGTGGGAGCGGTGATGTCTGATTTATCTGGTAGAGTATACGACCGGGCTAGCTCGCGGCTGACTCGCTGGAATGACTAGCGGCGTACTCCGCAAGTATCCTCGGAATGTCCTCGGGCTTGACGCGTGCGAACACCGTATCGCCGATCATGACCACCGGGGCAAGCGCGCACGCACCGAGACACCTCACGGCCTGAAGCGTGAAAAGCCCGTCACGACTGGTGCCGCCGATGTCCACGCCGAGCTCCTTCTTTACGGCCTCCAGACACGCCGCAGCGCCCCTTACGTAACAGGCGGTGCCGAGGCACACGTTCACGGTCCACTTACCTTTCGGGCGAAGCGAGAAAAGCGAGTAGAACGTGGCGACCCCGTAGACCTCGCTCTCCGGCACTCCGAGGCCCTTCGCGATCCGGGTCTGCACGTCTTCCGGAAGGCAGCCGAAGAGCTGTTGAGCTTCGTGAAGCACGGGTATGAGTGATCCAGGGACGTCCTTGTGCTTGGCGATGATGTCATCCAGAATGCCGTACCTATCGTCCGGGAGCTTCCCTTGACACTTGCAAGCGGTCCCGCCAGCTTCGCCCGGCTTCGGTGCGACCTCGAGGCGGGCGCGCTTGTCTTTCGTCTGCTTGGTCTGCGCTGCCGACATGTCACATGGCCTCCTTCCTGGCGCTCGCCACTTGGGCGGCTTCCTCCACACTGTGATACGTCGTGTGGAGAAGCCGGTGTGCGACCTCGCTGCCCGGCTCGCCCAGGAACTCCTCGTACAGCCTTCGCACCGCAAGGTTCTCATGGGACCGCCTGGCTTTCATGCGCCCGTCCTCGGCGTACACGGCGCTGGCCCTCTTCGCCGCGATCTCGGGGTCGCCCGACCTCGGCTGGCCCCCACCCTCGATGCACCCGCCTGGACAAGCCATGATCTCCACGAAGTGATATGATGCTTTGCCATCGCGAATCCTCTGGAGAAGTCGCGCGGCGTTCCCAAGGCCGGACGCCACTGCGACACGAACCTGCTGCCCGCCCAGGTCAACGACGGCCTCACGTATGCCCTCAAGGCCGCGCACTTCGACGAACTCCAGCTTACCGCCGCCCGCCGCCTTGCCCGCAGATCTCTTCGCGACGACCTCGGAGACCGTGCGCAGCGCCGCCTCCATCACGCCCCCGGTCACGCCGAAGATGGTCCCGGCGCCCGTGGAGATGCCGAGCGGAGGGTCGAACTCCCCGTCAGGCAGGCTGGCAAGGTCTATGCCCGCAGCCTTGATCAAGCGGGCGAGCTCCCGCGTGGTGAGGGCGACATCGACGTCGCGCACGCCAGAGGCGTTCATCTCCGGCCGCGCGCATTCGTACTTCTTCGCGGTGCACGGCATGGCCGAAACACTGAAGATCTTGTCCGGCGCGATCCCCGCCTTCTTGGCGTAATAAGTCTTTATTACAGCTCCCATCATCTGCTGGGGCGACTTGCACGACGACAGGTTCTCGAGGAAATCCGGGAAGAACGTCTCGCAGAACCTCACCCATCCAGGACTGCACGAGGTGATGAGCGGCAGCCTGCCCCTGGACTTCATGCGCTCCAGAAGCTCGTGGCCTTCCTCCATAATCGTGAGGTCCGCCGTGAACTGGGTGTCGAACACCGCGTCGAATCCAAGCCGGTGGAGCGCCGTGGCGAGTTTCCCGGTAACCGCCGTGCCCGCGGGGATTCCGAACTCCTCCCCAATGGCAGCCCGCACAGCAGGAGCGACCTGAATGACAACATGGAGATTCGGATCGGCGATCGCATCCAGAACGCGGTCCCATTCCTCTTTCTCGCTTATTGCTCCAACCGGGCAAACTTTAGCACACTGACCGCACGACACGCACTTGGACTCCCCAAGCCCGTGCTCGAACATGGGCGTGACACATGAACGAGTGCCCCTGTACGCGAAGCCAAGCACGCCCGTGGCTTGAATCTCGTTACACACCTTCACGCAGCGCCCGCACAAGACACACTTGTCCGGCTGGCGTACCAGCGCCGGGCTGGATGCGTCAGGCTCCCTGTGTTCCCTTTCCCTGTTGAACCTCGCGGTCCGTATGCCTAGACGCATCGCGAGGTTCTGAAGCTCGCACCGCCCATTCCTCTCGCACTTGAGGCAGTCGTGGGGGTGAGCCGCGAGGAGGAGTTCCACCACGGTGCGGCGCGCCTCGCGCACCGCAGGCGTGTTGGTGTGCACCACCATGCCCTGGGCTACCGGCGTCACGCACGATGCGGGAAGGTTTCTCGCCCCCTCGATCTCCACTACGCAGACCCTGCAGGAGCCGATGCGGCCGACCGCAGGGTGGTAGCACAGCGTAGGTATGTCTCGGCCTACCCGTCGCGCTGCGTCGAGCACGGTCTCGCCCTCGCGCGCTTCGACCTCCTGCCCGTCTATGGTGAGCCTAACCACCTTCGCGGGCGCGGGGGACGGGGCGACGACCGGAGTTGAAGCTGGAGCGGGCGCTGGCGCCTGCTCCGGCGCCCCCGTGCTGTGAGCTTCAGCCTGTTTTTGCGGCAGAGCGGTATTCATCGCCTTCACCTCTTCACCACCGCCTGGAAACGGCACGCGCTCGCGCACGCCCCGCATCCCTGGCATAGGTCAGTGTTTATAGCATAGACCCTGCGCTTCCTGGCGTGACCGGCGGCAGCGCCACCCGCGGATGCCGCCCTCGCAGCGGTCTC
Organism: Bacillota bacterium; assembly: GCA_012842395.1. Taxonomy (NCBI): domain Bacteria; kingdom Bacillati; phylum Bacillota; species Bacillota bacterium. The sequence goes on along the minus strand of DUSX01000032.1, from coordinate 12,092 downwards.
CTCGGCCTCAGCCTCCGCGAGACTGATGGCGCCGACAGGACACGCTTTCGCGCAGAGCCCGCACCCTCTGCACTTGTCCGCGTCTATGCGGTAGCGCGTGAGCGCCTTGCACACGCCCGCGGGGCATCTCTTCTCGTAGATGTGAGCCTCGTACTCGTCCCTGAAGTATCTGATGGTGCTTAGCACGGGGTTCGGAGCGGTCTGGCCCAGCCCGCAAAGCGCAGTGTTCTTTATCGTGTTGCCGAGAGCCTCGAGTGTCTCGATGTCCCCCGGCTGGCCCTTTCCTTCGGTGATGCGAGTCAGGATGTCAAGCATCACCTTCGTCCCTTCCCTGCACGGAACGCATTTCCCGCACGACTCGTCCTGCGTGAACTGCAGGAAGAATCTAGCGATATCCACCATGCAGGTATCCTCGTCCATGATGATGAGGCCCCCCGACCCCATCATGGCGCCCAGTTTCACCAGTGTATCGTACTCCATGGGCGTGTCGAGGAAAGCCGCGGGAATGCAACCACCTGAAGGCCCGCCAGTCTGTGCGGCTTTGAAGGCCTTCCCACCGGGTATCCCACCGCCGATCTCGTACACGATCTCCCGCAGCGTGGTCCCCATGGGCACTTCCACAAGCCCTGTGTTGTTTATCTTGCCAGCGAGCGCGAAGACTTTCGTTCCCTTGCTCTTCTCCGTGCCGATGCTCGCGAACCACTCGGGGCCCCGCAGGATGATGGGCGGAATGTTCGCGAGGGTCTCGACGTTGTTGATAACGGTCGGTTTCGCCCAGAGGCCCTCGTTCGCGGGGAACGGCGGCTTCGGCCTAGGCATGCCGCGCTTGCCTTCCACGGACGCGAGGAGGGCCGTCTCCTCGCCACACACGAAGGCTCCTGCCCCTACCCTGATCTCGACGTCGAAGTCGAAACCGGACCCGAAGAGGTTCTCGCCCAGCACACCGAACTCGCGAGCCTGCCGGATGGCGTGCGAAAGCCGTGCCACCGCCAGCGGGTACTCTGCCCGCACGTATACGTAGCCCTGGTTCGCGCCGATGGCGTAGCCCGCTATTGCCATGGCCTCTATCACGCTGTGCGGGTCGCCCTCAAGCACGCTCCTGTCCATGAACGCGCCAGGGTCTCCTTCGTCTGCGTTGCAAACCACGTATTTCTGGTCCGCCCTCACGCGCGCGGCGAATTCCCACTTCAAACCGGTCGGGAATCCCGCTCCGCCGCGTCCCCTGAGGCCCGATCTCTTGACGATGTCGATGACCTCCCTGGGCTCCATGTCGGTGAGGACCCGTGCGAGAGCCTCATAGCCATCGCGCGCTACGTACTCGTTGATGTTCTCGGGGTCTATGACCCCGCAGTTACGCAAGACCACCTTGACCTGCTTCTTGAAGAAATCAATCGAGGCCAAGTTCGGCGCCAGGGTTCCGTCGGCGCTCCTATGGAGCAAGCGCTCCACGGGCCTGCCCTTCACGATGTGCTCACGCACGATCTCCGGAACGTCCTCGGGACGGACTCGCTGATAGAACGTGCCTTCCGGGTAAACCACAACCACTGGGCCCAGGTCGCACGATCCCACGCAGCCGGTCTGAATGACCTTTACCTCGCCGAGGACCCCTTCGGTCTCGAGGTTGCTCATGAGGGCTTCGTACACAGCCTGACAGCCCGAGGACACGCACCCGGCACCCGCGCACACCAGGATGTGAGCACGGCAGAACGGGCTCATCATTCTCTCACTCCTTACCGTGTTGGTCGGCTCGGAAACATCGGTCACTCGCCACCCAATCGAACCTCGCTTGGGAATTCTCCCCGTCAGCGGGTCCGGCCGGGCGCAGACGCCCGGAGCAGGACACCCACAGCCTTGTGACGTTCGGTCGACTGCAGGGGCGAATGTTGGGTCGCGCCGGCCGTCTTAGTTCTCGTCAAACTTCGCTTCCATGCGGGCTTCGCGGATCTGCCGCTCGAGGCGGGCGGCGCGCTTGAACCACGTGCCGTCCGGATAGGAAAGCCCGTATTCTTGCATGGCCTTCTCGTACTCAGCCCGGAGGTCTTCGTCAACATCTGGGGCCGAATCACGGAGCGCTGCCTCCCTTTTGAGAGCCACCGCCGACATGCCGGGTCCCTCCTTTGTGCCTTACTTCACAATCGGCCGCCGACTTTCAGCGCCCTCTCGCGCAGCCATCCCCAGGCAAGACACCGTGGCATTCACTCACGGTCCCATTGCCATCACCCGTGCTGCCGTCGTGGCGCCGTCCTGTTTCGCCGCCGGTCGCTTTTCGCCAGGGGGTTGAAGCAAGTTGCGTGCCAACCATCTCCGCGGAAAACGCGAAACCCGCCGGGATCGCCTCAGAGCAACGTCCCGAGCGGGTTTCTAGGTCTCTCACAGGCCTGTCACAGACGTGGTCCGGCGCGGCGCAGGCCCATGAAGGCCCCGTGATGTCCAAAGTGTTGGCTCATTCGTCCAAAATCTTGGCTGCGTCTGCCGGGCCAGGTCGCCTGCGGGTGTCCGGACGCGTCATTCCCAGCCTCTTCATCATCTCGTTCAGGGTGGTCCTCTTCAGCCCCAGGATCTCCGCGGCCCTGGCCTGGACGCCGCCGGCCTGCTCCAGTGCCTTTGCTATGAGTTCGCGCTTGTAGGAGTCGACCGCCTCGTCGAATCTGACGGCGCCCACAGCGCGAGCCGCCGCCTCTGGCCCCGTCGCCGTCTCTGTCCCCGTTCCCCTTGTGCCCTTCCCAGCCGCGGCATCATCCCCGGCTCCAACCGCGCCGGCGCGGCCGCTCACCCTCCGGACGATCTCGTCCGGGAGGTCCTCCAGCGAAAGCTCGCTGCCCTCGGCCAGGACGACAGCGCGTTCCACAGCGTTCTCGAGTTCCCGCACGTTCCCAGGCCAGTCGTACGCGACAAGGGCGGCCATGGCCTCTTTGGAGAAGGTCACTGGCCCCTTGAGGAGGCTCGACGCGTACTTCCTGGCGAAGTGCTTCGCGAGGAGCGGTATGTCTTCCCGCCGGTCACGGAGAGGCGGCAGATGGACGGTGATCACGTTGAGGCGGTAGTAAAGATCGCGCCTGAAGTCCCCGCGCTCTATGGCCTCCTCGAGGTCCCTGTTTGTCGCAACGATGACTCGCACGTCCACACGCCTCACCGACGTCTCTCCCACCCGGATGAACTCCTTGCTCTGAAGGAAACGGAGCAGCTTCGCCTGGAGCGCGAGGCTCACGTCACCGATCTCATCCAGGAACACCGTGCCGCCGTCGGCTTCCTCGAAGAGCCCGCGTTTGGTCGAGACCGCGCCCGTGAACGCCCCCCGTGCATGGCCGAAGAGCTCGCTTTCGAGCAGGGTCTCGGGAAGCGCTGCGCAGTTTATGCTGACGAACGGTTTCGCGGCTCTGAGGCTCTGACGGTGGATCTCCCGTGCGATGAGGTCCTTGCCCGTTCCACTTTCGCCCCGGACGAGCACGGTGGCATCGGTCCTCGCTACCTTCTCCACGAGCTTGAAGACGGCCTGCATCTCCCGGCTTGCACCTATGATGTCGCTGGACCTCTCCCTGATCGACTGGAGCTCACGGCGGAGCCTCCGGTTCTCGAGTGCGATCTCCCGCCGCTCCAGCGCCTTTTTCACGACGAGCCTAACCTCGTCCACCTTGAAGGGCTTGGGCAGATAGTCGAACGCCCCGGCTTTCATGGCCTCCACCGCGTTCTGGACCGTGGAATAGCCGGTGATGACCACGACCGGCGTATCGGGAAGCGACCTCCTGGCCTCCTCGAGAACCTCCATGCCGGTGACCCCCGGCATCATCAGATCGGTCACGATGACGTCGATCTCGTCACCGGACCTTATCTCCTCGAGGGCCCGCTCGCCGCTTGAGGCGCACACCACTTGATGCCCGTCCTGAGCGAGGACAAGCTGCAAGAATTCGCACATTTTCTCCTCGTCATCAACCACCAGCACCGTGCCGCCAGCCAACGGACATCACGCCTCCCTCGTGGAGGCCGGCAGGGTCACCGTGAACGTCGTGCCCTTGCCAACCTCGCTCTCGACTCGGATAAACCCGCCGTGTTTCTCCACTATGCCGAAGCTTATGGAGAGCCCCAGGCCGGTGCCTTTCCCCACTTCCTTGGTGGTAAAGAATGGGTCGAATATCCTGCCGAGGTTCTCCTCGGGAATACCGCAACCCGTGTCGGCGATGACGATCTCCACCGTGTCGCCATTGGCCAGCGGCACCACGTTGGCTGCGCCAGCACCGCCGCGCCGACCGCCCCCCACCACGACCGACCGCCCGTTCTCAGGGGCCATCTGCGGGCTCTCATGGACGTTGCCTGCGGAAAGGTCGCTGGCTCCAGGCCGCGCGCATGCTCTCGTGGATATCGTGAGGAGCCCCCCGTGAGGCATAGCCTGGATGGCGTTGAGCACCATGTTGAGCAGCACCTGTTGCAGCTCCCCGACATCGATCGCGGCCTCAGGGTCCGCGGCATCGAGGTCGACCTTAACCTCAACGCCCTTGTGGGCCATTTGGCCGCCGAATATCTTGAGAGTCCTCTCGACGGTCTCATTGACCTTGCACTTGCCGGAGGGCGTCGCGGCTGGCCTGGCGAAGCTGAGGAGGCTCCGCACTATCTCGGCGATCCTATCAGCCTCCTCCGCGATGGTCTTGAGATAGGACGCGCCAGGGCCATCCGCGCCGAGCATGCCTACCAGTAGCTCCGTGTATCCTGATATCAGCGTAAGCGGGGTGTTGATCTCATGGGCCACCCCGGCGGCGAGTTGCCCCAGGGCGGCAAGCCTGTCGGATTGGATGAGCTGACCCTCGAGCCTCCGCCTTTCGGTGATGTCATCGCTCAAAAGGACGGCCCCGTACACCTCGCCGCTGGAGTTCTTGAGAGGGCTCACTTTGAGGTTGACGATGACCTTCTCCTTGGCCTCGAGGGACGCGCCGTGGGCGCGACGCGTGTCCCCATCCCCGGCTTTTCTCAGAAGGTAAGTAACTTCCCCGATCTCGGTCGGCACCCCGCGAGCGACCGCCTCCTCGAAGGCGCGTCTGCACTCCGGGGTGTTCAAGGCGGGCAAGACCTCGAATATGCTGCGCCCGATCGCCTCGGCGGCCGCCTGGCGGCTCACGCGCCCTCCAGCATCGTTGAAGCTTGTGACGACCATGTTGCGGTCCACCACCACGATGCCCTCGGTGATGCTCTGCACGATGTCTTCGTGGTACGCCTTCAAGTCAGCGAGCAGCCTGTTGTGGAGCTCGAGTTGCTTTATCAGATACGGTAGGCACATTTTGTTCTCGGCGAGCCCTTGGAAGACGGCGACGGCTTTCTCGCGGCACGTGTTGTACCCGCACGCTCCGCAGTTTAGCTCGTCTTCAGGCCGGGTCTTGTCAAGCTCCTTCAGTATGCGGCGGATGTCGGCCTCGGTGGGCGTGGGAAGCACTATGTTCCTCGGCCGGAAAAAGCGCCTGGCTTCGATGGGCGGAAACGATGGGTGGGACGCGGTGATGGCCGCGCAGCCGGCAGCCTGCGCTGCGAGGCCGCGCTCCGCCCGCTCCCGCTCCGCCTGCCTGGTGAAATCCACAACCACGCGTCTCCTCGCGTACCCGAGCAGCGGGCTCGTAATCATGGGCCCGTTTATGCACCCCTCGCAGAAGAGCATGTCTACGAACTCAGGACACTCCCGCCCGCGCTTCAGGGCTTCCAGGAACTCTATGCAGTTGTCCTTCCCTTCCACCGTGATGATGTCGTTCTCAAGAATGTCCGCGTGGAACGCAGCGCTTCGGAGAAGGCCGCCGGCCACAGGATACAGCCTCCCGAGGTAAGCGCCCGGCTGGTCAAAATCTGAGTCGGGAAGGGACTCCACCTCGACTGGCAGATCGGTTAAAAGCGACCTGAGCTCGGCAAAGGTTAGCACGACATCAACGGCGTCAGCAACCTCGGGGTCCTCGATCTCGCTCTTCTTCGCAACACAAGGGCCAATGAAGACAGTGCGGGCGCCAGGGTGCACTCGTTTTATCATCCGTCCCGCAGCCACCATCGGCGAAACGACCGGGGCAAGCCTGGGCAAGAGCTCTGGGAATTTCGCCTCGACCAAGTTCACCACGGCGGGACACGGCGTGGAGATGATACCGCGGCGGCCTTCCTGCTGGACCAGCCTGATGTACTCCTGCGTAACGCGTTCAGCCCCCCACGCTACCTCGTAGACCCCGGCAAACCCCGCTCGTCGGAGCGCCTCCACGACCTGTCCCGGACGAAACTCGCCCGCGAACTCCACCACGAAGGAGGGCGCCAGCATAGCGTAGGCCTCACCAGACCGGGCCGCTTCCCGCGCCGCCGGCAGGTCTTCCTTGATATGCTTGGCGTGTTGGGCGCACACGCGCACGCAGTACCCGCATGCGATGCAGAGGTTCTCCATGACGGTCGCCTGGCCGCCCTCAACCTTGATCGCCTTCACGGGGCAGTTTCTCACGCACGCATAACAGCTCTTGCATTTCCCCTTAATAGTTGTGACGACGTTCACAAACGGCGTCCTCCCGCGCCCTTGGCCGTCAGGCGTCGGGCCAGATAGTCATCTGCGCTCATCTGCGCGCCCGGCCGTGCGAACAAGGCCATCGACGCCCCTAGTGAGCTGAGCGCGGCCTGTCGACACAGCTCGGAGGCATGGCTCGTCAGCTGGGGCTCCTACTCCTAAAGGCCTGGCCGACGTCGCCGGGGCACGCTCGCCATGCCACGATGTCGGGGCCCCGGAACATCAGGCCCCTCGACAGGATTCGTGGCCACAGTCATTATACCATAAGTACTTCTCACGTTCCCTTTCGTTCCCTGCGGCGGTCGCGCTATCGCGCTGGCGCCCGAACCCGTCCAAAGTTATAATCAGCATGAGAAACGCTGCGAGGACGCGAGCGCGGCCCGGCACGCGAACGTATATGGAACGGAGGGTGGACCATGGCCAAGAAGATACTCGTGGTTGATGACGAACCTCCAATCCTTGAGTTGGTCCGGTTTAACCTCGAAAAGGAGGGTTTCACGGTCATTACTGCATCCGACGGCGAGGAGGGTCTCCGGCGCGCGCGCGGCGAAGCACCCGACCTCGTCATTCTCGACCTGATGCTCCCCGGAGTGGACGGCATAGAGGTGTGCCAGCAGCTTCGCCGCGAGACCAACGTACCCGTCCTCATGCTCACGGCAAAGAGCGAGGAGTTCGACAGAGTGCTAGGGCTTTCCGTGGGCGCCGACGATTACGTCACGAAGCCTTTCAGTCCGCGCGAGCTTGTGGCGAGGGTGAAGGCGTTGCTTCGCAGACGGGAGATGGACCTCAAGGAAACGCACGAGGGCGAGACACACGAGCGCATGCGCGTGGGAGACCTCGTTATCGACACAGCACGGTTCGAGGTCGAGGTGCGAGGCGTGCGGACGGAGCTCACGCCGAAAGAGTTCGAGCTCCTCCGGGTCCTCGTGGCCAACAAAGGGAAGGTCCTCACGAGAGACTCGCTCCTTGAGAAAGTGTGGGGGTACGACTATGAGGGGGACATGCGCACCGTGGACGTGCACATAAGGCGCCTGCGACAGAAGATAGAGAAAGACGACTCACGGCCCGCGTACATTCAGACCGTGCACGGCGTGGGCTACCGCTTCAGGGACGACACTTAGGCCGGTCCAGCCACCGTTGTAGCCCACGAAGGGAGTTGAGACGCCACGATGGTTGCCGGATACCGCAGGCGGTTGACCCTCACATATCTCATCGTCGTCTTCTCGTCCCTGCTCATCATCGGCGTGTGCCTCACGAGATCCATCCAAGGCTACTTCATCGCCAGGCTTGACCAGGAGATGAGGGCCGAGACCCTCTTGCTCTCAGAGCTCGTCCGGCCGGACCTTGAGAACGGGCGCGGCATGGACGTCATGGACCGCGTCGCCGACGACATCGGCAGCAAAACTGGTCTCCGGGTGACGATCATGAGTTCGAATGGAGCGGTGCTCGGAGATTCCGAGGAAGATCCCGCCACTATGGAGGGGCATGCCACTAGGCCCGAGGTCCTCGAGTCGCTCAAGACCGGGACTGGCACGGCTGTGCGCTACAGCACCACCCTTGGCGCACGCCTGAGGTACGTGGCGATGCCTGTGATGTCTCGGGACGGCGGCAGGGTCATAGGATTCGTGAGGCTGGCGATGCCCCTCTCGCAAGTAGACAGGCTCACGGGAATCATAAGGCGGCTCATCCTCCAGGTAAGCGTCCTCGTCGCGCTCATGGCGGCGGGCCTCAGCGTGCTGTTGGCAAGAAGCATCGGCAATCCCTTGCGGGATATGGCCGAGGCAGCGCGGGAGATAGCGCGCGGGAACTTCAAGCGCAAGATCCGTGTCAGCAGCCCTGACGAGTTGGGCCAGCTTGGCGCGGCCTTCAATCACATGGCTTCTGAACTCGAGCGTAGCATCAGCGAGCTTGCCGAACGCAAGAACCGCATGGAAACGATCCTCGCGGCGATGGCAGACGGCGTCATCGCCGTCGACCCATACGGGAGGATCCTTCTGGTGAACCGCGCCGCCTGTGAGATGCTGGGCGTTTCTGAAGAGCGAGCGCTCGGAAAGTACGTCCTCGAGGCAGTCCGCAACCACGACCTCGCGGAGGCGCTCGAGTCCGCGATGCGCGGCGAGGCCGACACCCGCGAGATAAAGTTGAGGAACCCACGCCCGGCAACCATCGGCGTGCTCTCAGCGCCGATATTGGAGGGCAACAATGGGGCCGTGACGGGCGCGGTGGCCGTGCTCCATGATGTAACCGAGGTCAGGCGGCTCGAGCAGATCCGCACGGATTTCGTCTCCAACGTGTCCCATGAGCTTCGTACGCCTGTCACGTCCATAAAGGGATTCGTGGACACCCTCCTCGAGGGGGCCATGGACGACAGGGCGACCCTTGAACGGTTCCTGGGCATCATCAGTCGTGAGACGGACAGGCTGGCGCAGATAATATCCGATCTCTTGGAGCTGTCGAAACTCGAGTCAAGGGGCACGGAGGTTCGGAAGACCCCCGTGTCGCTCCAGGCCGTGGTCGAAGCCGCTCTCGGGATAGTCCAAGGCAAGGCTCTCCAACGGAACATCCACATCTCCGTGGAGATAAGCCCAGACCTGCCGCCCGTGCCCGCTGACGAGGCTCTCCTCGTCCAGGTTTTCGTAAACCTCCTGGATAATGCGGTGAAGTACACCCCTGAGGGCGGGCAGGTGCAAGTTCGTGCGCGTCAGGAGGACGGTGCGACCCGTGTGGACGTGTGCGACACAGGCATCGGGATCCCGCCTGAGCATCTGCCGAGGATATTCGAACGATTCTACCGGGTGGATAAGGGGAGGTCGCGCCAGCTTGGAGGGACGGGACTGGGACTCGCCATCGTGAAGCACATAGTCGAGCGTCACGGCGGTCGGGTATGGGTAGCGAGCACGCCAGGAGAGGGGTCCACGTTTTCATTCACCTTGCCCAACGCTTAAGTCGCGCCTGGGCCTCCACGGCCGGTCCTCGGCTTCGGCTCCGGCCTCCGCAAGCGAACCGGGCACCGGCTGCCGGGTGACGGACGGGCGGGTCATGGTTAACCCCGATTTAACATCGGCGCAATAACGCTTAACGCAGGCACAACACGGGAGCAACAGGGATATGTCACAATGGGCCTTGTGACGACCTGCGGCTCGAGCAAGCTCGCCCAAACAGGCTCGGAAGGCGCAACGCGAGGGGGAGGGAAAAACGTCCGGTGACCTCAAGGCTTGTCCTGGAGATCGCATCGCATGAACAAGAGACAAGGCAGGGCTCGAACAAGAGCAAGAGCCCGGCGGTCGGACGCGGGCGTGTGGGCGCACTACTGCCGAAAATAGTGACTTCGCGACTTAATCTGTTCTACGGCTCCTTTCGCGCTCTCAGGGACATATCCATTTCCATCGAGGAGCGGAAGATAACAGCGTTGATCGGGCCGTCGGGGTGTGGCAAATCAACGTTTCTCCGCACTCTGAACCGTATGAACGATATCATCCCTGGCGTGAGAATCGAGGGGCGTGTCACCATCGACGGACAGGACATTTACGGGCCCGGTGTTGACCTGGTGGGACTTCGCAAGAGAGTGGGCATGGTATTCCAGCGACCCAATCCGTTCCCCATGTCCGTGTTCGATAACGTGGCTTACGGGCCGCGCATTCACGGACTCGCGACGAAAGCCACTCTTCCCGACATTGTTGAGCGAAGCCTCAGGGCCGCGGCGTTGTGGGACGAGGTGAAAGACAGGCTGAAGGACTCTGCGCTGGGGTTGTCAGGCGGGCAGCAGCAGAGGCTGTGCATTGCGAGAGTGCTCGCAGTAGAACCCGAGGTGCTCCTGATGGATGAGCCGTGTTCGGCGCTCGACCCCATATCGACAGCAAAGATCGAGGATCTCATGACCGATCTCAAGCAGGACTACACGATAGTGATCGTCACCCACAACATGCAGCAGGCGGGGCGAGTATCTGACAAGACAGGGTTCTTCTTATCCGGTGAGCTTATAGAATATGGTGAGACGAAAGAGATATTCGAGCGACCGCGCGACAAGCGCACGGAGGACTATATAACGGGCAGGTTTGGTTGAGACAGCGGACCCTGTGAGCACGCGACACTGCGGTAAGCACGCGCGACACTGCGCAACACTGGCTGAAGACCGAGGGGAAGTGTCAAGGGTGACGAGACGGGCATACGAACAGGAGCTTCGTGCCCTGAAGCAGAACATCCTAATGATGGGGAGCACGGTTGAGGAAGCAGTCCACCTCGCCATCGAAGCCCTCGCGCACCAGGACGTGGATCTCGCCAGGCAGATCATCGAAAACGACAAGCGCGTGGACGATCTCGAGCTCTCCATTGAAGAGCAGTGCCTCAAGCTTCTTGCGTTACAGCAGCCTCTGGCGGGCGACCTACGTATGATAGCCACGGCTATCTGGGTGATCACCGACCTGGAGCGCATGGGAGACCATGCCGTGAACATATCGGAGATCGCCGTCCGCATCGGCAAGCAGCCTCTCATAAAACCCTTGGTTGACATCCCCAGAATGGCCGAGCTCGCCACAGGAATGATCAAGGGCTGCCTTGATGCTTTCGTGGCGAGAGACCCCGACCTTGCCCGCAAGACGTGTGCCACCGACGACCAGGTAGACAGGATCTACGAGGAGCTTTTCGACGAGCTGATGGGGTTCATCGTGAACAGCTCCGACACGACGACGAGCAGCCAGGCCGCTAACCTCCTCTTCGTTGCGAGGTTCCTGGAACGCATCGCGGACCATGCCACAAACATTGGCGAGCGGGTCATCTACATGGTCACGGGGTTGCGGGAGAGCTACTGACGGGAAGGAAAGGACCCGCGTCGCATGACGCGGGTCCCCTGCGTTTTCTTTCAGGCTTCGAACCGCAACCTCCGAAATCCGGCCCTTCGAGCCCTCTCGGGCTCCCCCAAGGCCCGGATTCCATTGATCGTGAGCGCAGCAGCCCGGCTCGCTGTTTACCGCCTGGCTCTCATTGCCTGGAAGCACTCGGCGCAGTAGACAGGCTTGTCGTTGCGCGGCTTGAACGGGACGGTGGTTTCAGCTCCGCAGTTGGAGCAGATGGCCGGATACATCTCGCGAGGCTCCTGGCGATCACCGAAACGACCGCCACGGTTAGCCTGCTTCCGAGCCGCCCGGCACGCCGGGCAACGGCTGGGCTCGTTCTCAAATCCTTTCGACGCGAAGAACTCCTGCTCGCTTGCGGTGAAAGTGAACTCCCGACCGCAGTCCCTGCACACGAGGGTCTTGTCCTGGTACATGAAAGAAACCTCCTTACCAATGTAGCCCTCAAGGGCCGTATTCGCCGTGTCCTCAGGGCTACGTGTGGAGGCAAGAACTCCGAATAAGGAGCGGGTTTGCTGGTCCAGTCAACCCTCGGTTTCAGGCATTTAGAGTATACACCTTGCTCGAAGCCGTTGCAATAGTGGGAGCAGAATAAAAGTGGGGGCAGAATAAAAAAGCCTTCCGGCAGCGACCTACTCTCCCGCACCGTTGCCAGTGCAGTACCATCGGCGCTGGAGGGCTTAACTTCTGTGTTCGGAATGGGAACAGGTGTTTCCCCTCCGCTATTGCCACCG